>CAYRTF010000228.1:0-2760 GCA_964427165.1 uncultured Actinomycetota bacterium
GCCGCAGTCAGCTAAATACTTGGAAAGCCTAATCTTCAGTGGTCTGCTCATCTTCTGTAAATTCCTTAAGTGGTGGTAGATCTTTGAGATTATTCAGCCCAAGTAATTCAAGAAATCTATCACTGGTCCTGTAAAGAATAGGGTTCCCGGGTTCTTTTAATTTCCCTGCTTCCCTCAATAATCCTTTGTCAAGCAATGTGAGCACTACACTATCGGTGCGGACTCCCCTGATCTCAGCGATCTGCGTTCTGGTAATAGGCTGTCTATATGCGATTATTGCCAATGTCTCCAGGGCTGCCTGTGAAAGATGGGCCCTTATGTTTGTTTTAATAAAACGCTGAAGGACTTCATTCAATGCGGGATTTGAATACAGCCTATATCCACCGCTGATCTTCTTCAGGACAAAACCCCTGTTTTGGTCTATATATTCCCGCTCAAGCATTCTTAATATTTGTTTGATCTTGCTCACGGGCACATCAAGGGATTCGGATATCGTATCAATTTTGACCGGTGATTCAGAAATAAATAATATTCCCTCAATATAGGTCTTTACCCATTCCTCACCAAAAAATTCAAGGTTCAATCTATCATTTATTCCGTTATTTATTTTTTCTTCTTTATCTATCATCTGATTTTAATAACTATGTTCCCGAAACTTTCAAACTGCATTATCTCTATCTCCTCATTTTTGTATAATTCAAGAATGGACAGGAAACTTATGATCCTGTCCATGATTTTTTCATAAACTGAAGATATTTCCCTGAATGTGATATCTTCTCTTGATTGAAGCATTCCCCTTATTCTTCCCATCTCATTAAAAATATTTATGGTAGAACGGTGATTGTAAACATCATTAAGATCAAGCCCAAGCTCTTCTTTCTCAAGCATCCTGCAGGCAGTCAGCCATAGATCTTTTAATTCAATTTTTTTCGTAAAATCCGGCAAAGTATCTAAAAAGTCTTTTTCCATCGGTGCTTCCCTAATGTAAAAAAGCGACTCCCGGATGATCCTGCTGCTTATATAATTAGATACTTTTTTATATATCCGGTATTCCTCTTCCCTTCTTTCAAGGATATCTATATCAAGTTCCCCTTCTTCCGCTTCACCTGTCTTTTTAGAAGGAAGGAGTGAGCGTGATTTTATTTCAAGCAAAGTTGATGAAAAGTAGGTAAAGCTGGAAATGGTATCCAGGAGCACTTCACTCTTTTCTTTTATATGCTCCATAAACCCATTTATAATATAACTTAAGGATATATCATATATATCTATTTTTTTCTTTTGTACTAGCTCCAGAAGTAAAAAAATAGGGCCACTGAAAATATCTTCATATTCTAAATTATAATCTTTGTCTTGCACTTCGGCCGTATTCACTAATCTATACCCATTCTGGTCCGGACATTCTCAACTGTAATATTTGCTATTCCTGATACTTTTTTACTACCTTTTTCAAGGATGTCATGGATAAGGCTTTTATCTTTTTCAAGTTCAGCCCGCTTCAAACGGAAATTCTCAAGAGATACAGATATGATCGATGCCATTTCGTCTTTGCATCCCGTACATCCTATCTCACCTTTTTTGCACCTGCTTTCAATGGCTTCGACTTCTCCGGATTTATATATCTTATAAAAAGAAAAGACATTACAAACTTCTGGATGGCCGGGATCTGTTTTTCTTATCCTGGCAGGATCAGTAACCATCTGCCTTACTTTCTTTTTTATTGTATCGCTATCATCAGAAAGAAAGATCGCATTGCCATAACTTTTTGACATCTTTCGACCATCAATACCCGGGACCCTTGTGCTTTTTGAAAGAAGTTCCTTTGGCTCAGTGAAATAATCCCCATACAGGTGATTGAATCTTCTGGCTATTTCTCTGCTTATCTCGAGATGCGGCAGCTGGTCCTCACCTACCGGTATTATATCTGCATTGACGACCAGGATGTCTGCGGCCATAAGCACGGGATATGAAAAAAATCCAAGCGTTGAAAGATCTTTGGCCCCGAGTTCTTTTATCTGTTCTTTATAGGTCGGACATCTTTCAAGCCAGGAAAGCGGCGTTATCATGGAAAAATAGAGTGTCAGCTCAGGGATAGCGGTAATATCCGATTGGCGGTAAAGATGAGTGATCTCAGGATCGACTCCAAGAGCAATAAGGTCTATAACACAATCTATAAGGTTATTCTTTATATTCTTAGGATCCTGATATTCTGTAGATAAAGCATGCCAATCCACCAAAAAGAAAAAATTCTCGTACCTATCCTGATTCTCTATCATATTTTTAATATTTCCGTGAAGGTGCCCGATATGAAGTTTGCCAGTAGGTCTAAAACCAGTCAACATTTTCTTTTTCATTCTTATTCTCCTAATCGTCTTATGTCAAAAGGTATTGCCACCAGGTGCAGATATTATAAAGAAAATTAAAAACTGGAGATATTATTGTCCAGAATAATCCACCGCCAAGAAAAAGAAAGATAAAGATAAAGATAAAACCAAATCTGCCTATTGAAAGATACTTCTGCATCGTCTGATAAGGTAAAAAAGATGCCAATATCTTTGAACCGTCCAGCGGCGGTATTGGAATAAAATTAAAAATAGCCAGGAATATATTAATATATATAGTATTTCTGAATAACTGGTTAAAAATATTAAAAACCCTGAAGCCGATGCTCCCATCATCAATAAGTCCGCCCGACAATCTTATAATGAGATAAAAGAATAAACCGTAAAGAAGACCGGCCAGAAAGGCCACTATCAGATTTGT
>CAYRTF010000229.1:0-2718 GCA_964427165.1 uncultured Actinomycetota bacterium
GTATAAAGAGGAATAGCAGCAAATAAAATGTTACTTGTAATCTTGAACTATATTATATATAACATAACAAGATGAATAAAGGGATAAAAAGGTGTTACCGTCTTAAATGACAAGTAGCAGAATCAATCATATTACATCAAACAGCCATATCAAATATTCTACCGGAGGCAATGAGGCTATTGGAACCTGAAAAAACAGAAAAACAAGACCTGATAATATCTAAAAAATATAATGTAGTGGGGATAGGAAACGCTATAGTGGATATACTGGCCAATGTAGACGAAAGCTTCCTTGGTATGCATAAAATGGAAAAAGGGATGATGCAGCTGATCGATGAAGATAGTATTGCGAGCCTCCATGAGAGAATAAAGGCTGAAAAACAGGTTTCAGGGGGATCTACAGCAAATACTATAGCTGGGCTTGCCTCGCTCGGGCATGACGTAGCGTTCATAGGAAAAGTAAAAGATGATAAGCTTGGCCGGACCTTCGAGAAGGGATTGAACGATATAGGTGTGATCTATTGCACCAAAAGGGCATCGGAAGGAAACTCCACTGCATGCTGCGTTGTCCTTTCGACCCCTGATGCGCAGAGGACCATGAATACCTGTCTTGGAATATCAGGTACCCTTGGTCCGGAAGATATTGATGAAAAAATTATTTCCGAAGCGGGCATAATATATCTGGAGGGCTATCTCTGGGATACAGAGTCTGCAAAAGCAGCTTTTAAGAAGGCTATAAATACTGCAGGAAAAACCGGCGGGCAGGTGGCGCTCAGCCTGTCCGATTCATTCTGTGTCCAGAGACACAGGGCTGAATTCCTGGAACTGCTACAGGATCATACAGATATACTTTTTGCAAATGAGGATGAGATCAAGAACCTTTTTGAGGCAGCCTCATTTAAAGAAGCATTAAAGGCATGTGCCGGGTATAATAATATTTTTGTACTGACGAGGGGCGCACTTGGCTCGGTTATTATCCATGGAAAAGAATGTTATGAAATAGGCCCGGAAAAAAACATAAAAGTATTGGATACGACCGGGGCCGGCGATATGTATGCTGCTGGTTTTCTGCACGGTTATATAAATAAAGAAAAGCTGGCGGTATGCGGTAAAATGGGTAATATTACAGCAGCAGCTGTGATCGCGCATTTTGGTGCAAGACCGGAGATATCTCTTGCAGGGGTCCTTGAGGAAAAATTAAAAGAAAATCATACCGGAAGGGAAAATAATGTCTGAAAAAACCAGAGCAGAAATAGGGGTTTTCGGGGGATCGGGGTTTTATTCGTTCCTTGAGGACACTACAGAGGTCGATATCAAGACTCCTTATGGCGACCCGTCAGATAAAGTCGTGATGGGGGAAGTCGGAGGCAAAAAAGTCGCTTTCCTGCCAAGACATGGGAAAACCCATGACCTGCCCCCCCATATGATAAATTTTAGGGCAAATATCTATGCCATGAAGGAGCTGGGCGTAAAATATATCTTTGGACCCTGCGCCTCAGGGAGCCTTCAACCCCATATAAAACCCGGGCAGTTTGTAATATGCGACCAGTTTGTCGACAGGACAAAAGGACGCAAGGATACTTTCTTTGACGGTCCGAGGACCGTGCACATAGCTATGGCGCAGCCATATTGTCCCGATCTCAGAAAGATCGTTATGGAAAGTGCAAAAGAACTTGGCATAGACCATCATCCGGAGGGAACTGTTGTTGTCATACAGGGTCCCAGGTTCTCTACGGTGGCTGAAAGCAAATGGTTTGCTTCACAAGAGTGGGAAGTCATAAATATGACACAATATCCTGAAAGTTATCTGGCAAGGGAACAGGAGATATGCTATGTGAACATATCGCTTATAACCGATTACGATGTCGGGCTCGAAGGGCATCCGGATGTGGCTCCTGTGACTCTTGAAGAAGTTGTAAAGGTATTCAATGAAAATAATGAAAAATTAAAGGATCTTCTTTTCAAAGCTATTGAAAAAATACCCGGAGGGAGGCAGTGTATCTGTTCGAGGGCATTAAAGGATGCAATAATCAGTTAAGATAAGACTATAATATGAAAATAGTAATAGCATCAGATAAATATAAAGGCAGCCTTTCCGCGCTGGAAGTCTGCCAGGTGATAGGGAGGGCCATAAAAGAGCTGTCACCGGAGCTTGAAGTTGTCTTGAGCCCGATGGCTGATGGCGGTGATGGTACGGTAGAAACGCTTATAGAGAGCCTTAAAGGAAAGCCTGTAGAGCTTAAAGTAAAAGGTCCCCTTGGGGAACCTGTAAGGGCCAGGTTTGGAATGATAGGCGGCAGCACTGCGGTGATAGAGATGGCATCAGCTTCAGGCCTTGTCCTTGTACCCGCCGGTAAGCGGAATCCCATGGAGACCACGACATATGGCACCGGGGAGCTTATCTTAAAAGCTATTGATATGGGAAGTAAAAAGATAATAATCGGCATAGGCGGCAGTGCGACAAATGATGGGGGGATGGGAATGGCCCAGGCCCTTGGCTACAGGCTGCTTGACTCCAGCGGTGATCCATTGGGCTTTGGGGGAAAAGAACTTGCAAGGCTTTCAAGCATAGACGACACAGGTATTAACAGCAAGCTTCTATCGACCACGATCGAGGTTGCAAGCGATGTAGACAATCCCTTATACGGTAAAAGGGGAGCTGCTTATGTTTATGGCCCCCAAAAAGGCGCCGGTCCGGAAATGGTAAAGACCCTTGATG
>CAYRTF010000230.1:0-2691 GCA_964427165.1 uncultured Actinomycetota bacterium
CCCTACAATTCAATATAATTTCTCTTATAGAAAGCTCTTATTAATGTAAATAAAAGAACTGCGACCATGAGTAAAATTGTAAGTGCCAGAGAAAAAACCATATTATTGCTTGAAGTAAGCTTCGTGAGATATGGACCAATAGCATTTCCGGATATTCCAAAAAAGAATACTATAGTTACTACTATATCCTTATTTGAATCATAAGCCGTACTTGTGGCAGAAAGGATAAGCGGTGCAAACCCTGAAAATCCCAGTCCCACAAAACCTATGGCAATAAAATTTATTAAGGTATTGTTAATAAATATCGTTAAGACCAGTGCAATGATACTTATCAAAGAGGAGACTATCATTATATTTCTGGTCTTTAATCTGTATGAGAGAAAACTGATGCCCTCTCTGCTAATAAGCATTCCGATCCAGAAGATAGTTAGAATAAATCCAGCATCAGAAAGGCTAAACATTTTCTGAATTCTAAAAAAAGTAGGCGCCCGGGTAAAGATTATTGCTTCGGATATCACATATAGTATCATCAATATTCCAGAAAAAAGAAAAAAGATATTTCTGTTTCTATATTTAAATAAGTCTTTTATAGATTTTTTAGCATGATCGGGAAGTATAGAAGTCTTTCTTTTTTTAGGGATTATGATATATGAGAGAATAGCTATCAGGACCAGGGAAATAGTTATAAAGTAAATGATATTCCAGCTTATTTTTCTGTTTATGAGGCCAGTAGAAAGAAATGGTGCGGTAAGCGCTCCAATTGCAAAGAAACTATGGCCGAGATTTACCACGCTATCTTTGTTTTTTACTCTGCTTTCTACCAGATTTGAATTCGCGTTTATCCACACAAGCCCAAAAAAATATCCTATAATAAAATATAAGATATTGAAGATGATCAGATTTCTAGTCAATCCAAGAATTACCAAAATAGGGATGGTCATTAAATATGCAATCAGAATAATATGGTTTTTTCTGAATTTTTTATTTAACAATATTGATGTTAAGAGTCCTATGATTACACCGATAGTGAAAAAGTTATTATAAGATTCATGTTTTCGGGCTCAACTTTGAAGAAATCACTAATATCCAGAAGTATGGGACTTGTTATCATCATAAAAAAGGCAAATATAAACAGAGAAAGGAGATTTGGGATCTCCATTAAATAATCTAGAAAAAGAGAACTTTTCATAACTATATTCTTAAATTTTATTGATGCCAGGACCTATTATTTATTCGATTAGTTTGATTTATTATATATAAAGATCATATTTTGATAGAAATTGTTTTAGTTTTTGATTTTCAGATGTCTAAAAAAATACGAATATGTTAATATAAAGGAACCTTCCAGGATAATCAATTTGTAATAAACAGTAGTGAAATATTTTAATCAAGGAGGTTCCAGGTGGTAGATGAAAAATATGAAAAGGCTAAAAAAGAGTAGAAGAGATCAAGGGATTTTACTCACATGCAATTGTATATGCAGCTGTTAATGTGACTTTGTTTCTGATAGACCTTTTTACCGGTGCTCCCGGAGTGCAATGGTTCTGGTGGCCGTTATTGGGATGGGGCATCGGACTCTTCTTCCATGGAATGGGTGTATTCGTCTTCTCGAGGTTTCCTGGCAGGAATTGGGAGGAAAAGAAAATAAAAGAAGTCATGAAAGAAATGGAAGATAATAAGTAATAGGTGAAAATAGTAAAAAAAGTATTGAAAAATATATCCCGGTACCTGCACAGGCTTTTTAATAAATATATAAAAGATGGGTGCCATATATTTGCATCTTCAATAGCTTTCTATTCTATTTTTTCCATATTTCCTGCTCTTCTGATATTTATCTCGATCACTGGCGTAGTTATCAACAGGTTCTCGATCCAGGCGGACATCCTTATGTTTGTAGAGGAAAGGATTCCCATTATCTATGGTTTTGTTGATAATAATATCACAAGTATCATTGAAAACAGGGCAAGCATAGGAATAATCGGTTTTATCTTTCTTTTCTTTTCATCTACCTATGTCTTTGATTCTATTCAATTTGCTTTAAACAGAATATTTAAGGCAAAGACACAACGGAGGTACTGGAAGCAAAAGCTGTATGGCTTTCTGATCATATTTTTAACTCTTTTAATAATTGTTATAACTTTCAGCATATCTACAGGATTATTCTATCTTTCAAACAATATTATAGAGTTCTTTAATATTGCGGGATCTATTTCTGCAAACATACCAAGGGTCCTGTCGGTGATCATAGGGGTACTGTTTAATTTCCTTATCTTTGCCCTTATATATTATTTTGGCACACATAGAGATATAAGTTTTAAAAAGATCTACAGGGGGGCCCTGACTATTGCTATCGGCTGGGAAGGGGTAAAACACCTATTTATAATATACATAAATAAATTCCCGGATTACCAGCTGACTTATGGTTCCATAGCATCAGTTATTGCATTCCTTTTATGGGTATATATCTCAAGTTTGATCTTTCTATTGGGAGCCGAGATAAATTCATTATACTCTGATTAAATCCAATGTCTTGCCCGGGGCAGCAGGATCTTATAACCAGTCAAACAGATTTTTCATCCTCAATCATAATGTCCATCCCCGGACGGCAAACTGGTCATTTTTCTTAATGATCAGCCAATCGTCTTTCTTTGCCTTTCTAAGCCTTACAAAGGCGAATTCTCCATTAAGCTT
>CAYRTF010000231.1:0-2633 GCA_964427165.1 uncultured Actinomycetota bacterium
GAATCCATGGCGTCCATTATCTTTTTCCATGAACCCTTTCCCCTCCTTGCTTCAGTCTCCTTCTCAAACCCTTCTACACTGATACAGGGTATGGCGTTCCCGAGCTCTGCAAGCTTTTTAGCGGTTTTATCATCAATAAGCTGACCATTTGTGTATATCTGAAAGAAGGAATCATTATGTCTTTTAAGGAAATCAAATAATTCATCCCAGCAGAACGGCTCTCCTCCGGTTATTACAAAGAAATATATTCCCATGTCATTGGCTTCCTTGATGATCCTATTACATACATCATAGGGCAGGTCTTTTTTCTTTGAATACTGCCATGCATAGCAGCCGAAACATCTTAGATTACACTTCATCGTAGGAGACATCACAAGCAAATTGGGAGGATTAAAACCGTGTTTTTTTGCAAAGGCCATACGTTTGGGTTGCCCCTGGACCATTGCATTATTGATAAGATTCATCACTACTTTTTCCCGGACATTTGGAGCCATTTTCGAGGCAGTTTTTTTTAAGTTTACAAGAAGGTTCTCAAGAAAATCCCGTTCTTCCCTCTTCTTTAATCTGTACACTCTTCCTTTTACCATAGAGAGCCATCTCTCATCAGAGATCTTTGGAAGAACTTTAATGGCCCCCTTGATAGCAGTCCTGGTAGTATATAGCTTTACCCTTTCTTTTAATGTCATATTTACAACCCCCTGGCACTATGATAAATATTTATTGCACATTAACACCATATAATTGATAAATTCATAGACATATAGGGTAAATTATAGGAATATTTTGATAAAAAATAAAGTGGGAAAAAATCAATATTTGATTTTCCGTTTATATACAATATCTTTAAAATACTTTAAAAAATCAGGAATTTTTACCTCCCTGATCTCTCCGCCGGTTTTTTTTCTAACAGTAATGGTCCCCGATTCTTCCTCTTTTTTACCTATTACTACCATATAGGGTATTTTGTTCATCTCAGACTGCCTGATCTTTTTATTAAGGGATTCAACCCTTCTGTCTATCACTACCCGGCATCCGGCTCTTTGAAGTTCCCTGTATGCTTTTACTGAATATTTATCATATTTTTCAGATATCGGGAGTATTATTATCTGTTCAGGAGCCAGCCATGGCGGAAGGCTTCCGCTATAATTTTCAAGGAGTATTCCCATAAATCTTTCTATACTTCCAAGAACGGTCCGGTGTATCATCACGGGCCTGTGCTTTTCATTGTCTTCGCCTGCATATTGAATATCAAATTTTTCAGGCATTGCAAAATCCAGCTGAATTGTCGCACACTGCCATGTCCTGTCAAGACAGTCCCTTATATGGAAATCGATCTTTGGCCCATAAAATGCTCCATCACCTTCATTTACCTTATAATCTATGTTCTTTCCTTCGATGATGGTTTTTAAGATCCCTTCGGCTTTATTCCACATCTTGACAGATCCGATGCTTTTATCGGGCCTCGTAGAGAGCTCAACATGATATTTCTCAAAACCGAATACCCTATACATCCTGTCTGTAAGGTTTATTATATTGCCTATCTGTTCAAACAGCTGCTCTTCAGTGCAAAATATATGTGCATCATCCTGTGTGAAGTTCCTTACTCTAAAAAGTCCATGCAGGACTCCTGATTTTTCATGCCTGTGTACCAGGCCAAGCTCAGCATACTTTAATGGGAGTTCCCTGTATGAATGCTGGCTATTCTTATATATCAAAATGTTACCCGGGCAGTTCATCGGCTTGACTGCATAATCTTTTTCATCTATCTTCACAAAATACATGTTTTCAGCATAATTGTCCCAGTGCCCTGAAGTCTTCCAAAGATGATTGGAGAGTATCACCGGACTGCTGACCTCAAGATAACCTTCTCTTAGGTGTTCTTCCCTCCAATACTGGAGAATACTGTTTCTTATTACCATACCTCTGGGATGAAAGAATGGAAAACCAGGTGCCTCATCATGAAAACTAAAAAGATCAAGCTCCTTACCTATTTTTCTATGATCGCTCTGTTTTGCCTTTTCAATCTTTTCTAGATGATCCCTCAGATCTTCTCTGCTAAAGAAAGATGTTCCATAGATCCTTATAAGCATCTGATTGTTTTCATCACCTCTCCAGTATGCCCCTGCAATGCTTAGAAGCTTAAATGCTTCTATCCTGGATGTGGAAGGAACATGCGGGCCGATACAGAGATCTGTAAAATCACCGGTATGGTAAATGCTTACATCCTTTTCGGGTATCTCAGAAATAAGTTCAAGCTTAAAAGGGTTGTCTTTAAATATTTCTTTTGCCTTTTCCTTGCTGACCTCTTCTCTTAAAAAAGCGTGATTTCCACCTATCATCTTTTTCATCTGCTTTTCAATGACCGGAAGATCGTCAGGACTTATATTACCCTCCAGTTCAAAATCATAATAAAAACCATTCTTTATGGAGGGGCCTATTGCAAAAATAGCTTCAGGATAGATCTTCTTTATGGCTGCAGCCATAAGATGGGCCGCACTGTGATTTAATATATCAAGTGATTTCTCACCTGGTCCAGGGTTTATGAGATTTATCCGTGTATTACTGTCCAGAATAAAACTCATATCCACCAGGACACCCTTTTCGGTACCTTTTTTACTGCTTGCTATCTCGGC
>CAYRTF010000232.1:0-2629 GCA_964427165.1 uncultured Actinomycetota bacterium
TTTAATAAAAAAGTGATCGGCTCTTTTTTTATATTATAAATAGAATATTAAAATTTGTTATGGGTATATACTCATAATATGGTATAATAAGCTGGACCGATCTTTGATCATTGATTTATTGATAATAAGGAGGAGTAAATTGAAAATTGCAATACCAGATGATAATGGAGCTATATCGTCCCATTTTGGAAGATGTCCGGGCTTTACCATAGTCGAGATAAAGGGTAAAAAAATATTATCAAGAGAGCTTATTGATAGTCCCGGACACAGTCCAGGGATGCTCCCTGATTTATTTAGCAAGCTTAAGATAGATACGGTTGTTGCGGGTGGAATGGGCATGAGAGCCCAGGAACTTTTTGAACAGAAGAATATAGACATAATACTGGGTGCCGACGGAAGCGTAGATGATATAATAAAGAATATCGTGGAAGGAACTTTAAAAAGAGGAGAGAGCAGCTGCAGCCCGGGTTCCGGAAAAGGTTATGGGCTGGAAAAACCTGAGTGCGATCATTCATGATGTTGCTAAGCATATCTGACAGGAAGGTAAAAAATGAGTGGAAGGCCGGTAATAGATAAGATTGTAAAAACTGTACCACTGTATGTGTATTATAAACCGCATGGCGTATCACTGGAAAAAATTGAAGAGGAAACATTAAATCTTGAGGAGATAGAAGCTTTAAACCTTAAAGACAATCAGGACCTGGATCAAAAAACTGCTGCTGAGAAGATGGGTATATCAAGATCTACTTTTCAGAGACTTCTAAAGTCTGCAAGGAAGAAAATGATAAGAGCCATAATAGAGGGAAAAGCTATTAAATTTGAGGGCGGTAATTATATTCAGGATGAGGAGATCAAGAAGACAAAATGCCTCAGGGGCATATATCATTTCCGCATTAAAAAAAATGATATAGAGGAGAAGAATCAGGAGTATAAGATCAGTAATATAAAATGTCCGGAATGTGGCAAAAGGCTTATAGATTTTGTATGATCATCTAAAATAATATTATTTTTGACAAGGAGGAATATCATGAAAGTAGCTATTTCATCAAATGGAGAGTCACTTGAGTCCAGTATTGATCCGAGATTCGGCCGTTCACAGTATTATATAATCTATAATACCGATGGTGATACTTATGAATCTATCAGTAATACAAGCAGACAGGCTACGGGCGGCGCAGGAATACAGGCGGCGCAGGACATATCTAATAAAGGAGTTGAAGCGGTTATTACTACAAATATCGGACCAAACGCATACAGGGTTCTGGAAGCTGCACGAATAAAAGTCTATTCAGGAGTAACCGGAAGTGTAAAAAACGCAGTTGAAGATTTTAAAAAAGGATCTTTCAATACGACATCTTCACCAAATGTAGGGGAAAAATTCGGAATGGGTCCCGGTAATGCAAGAGGAGGAAAAGAGTAAATTGATAATTTCAGTAGCCAGCGGCAAGGGAGGTACCGGCAAGACTACTGTAGCGGTAGGAATGGCACAGGCAATAGGATTTTGTCAGTTTCTGGATTATGACGTGGAAGCTCCAAATGCAAGTTTCTTTTTAAGAGCCAGTATTAAAAATATCGAAAAAGTAAGCATAAGACAGCCTTATTTTCTTAAAGATACTGGTGCAGACTTTAGTAGATGTGCAGACTTTTGTCATTATAATGCAGTAGCCTTTGTAAAGGGAGAAGTAGTGTTTTTCCCGGATTTATGCCATGGGTGCGGAGGATGTGTCCTTGTCGGACCACAGGGATCCGTACGGGAAAAAGATGTCGTTGTGGGGACCATAAGCAAGGGGACCGCAAAACCGGGTATTAACTTTCTGATGGGTAATCTGATTCCGGGCAGCTTGAGGACCATATCTATTCAGAATAAAATGAATGAATATATAAACCATGATGAGACCGTAATAATCGACAGTCCTCCCGGGACTTCATGTCCCATGGTAACAACTGTAAGAAACAGTGACTACTGTATTCTCGTGACGGAGCCCACACCTTTTGGATTAAATGACCTTGAGATATCGGTGAAGGTATTAAGGAAACTTGATATACCATTTGGAGTAATAATCAACCGTGATGGCATTGGCGATAGCTGTGTGGAAGAGTTTTGCAGCAGTAAAAACATAATAATACTGGATAAGATCCCAAATGACATAAATATTGCCAGGGCATACTCCAGGGGGATGACAATAGTCGAGTGCCAGGACCAATGGAAAAATAGATTTCTGAGTGTAATAAAAGAAATAGAAAAGGAAACAGGTTAGATGAAGCAGATCACTATAATCAGCGGTAAGGGCGGCACTGGAAAAACAACTCTTGCCTCAAGTTTTATTAAGCTGGCACATGACCACATAGCTGTAGACTGTGATGTTGACGCGGCTAACTTGCATATAATGCTTTCACCTGATATCCAAAATACTGAAGATTTTGTAGGAGGCGAAGTAGCGAGTGTATCTGATGGATGCATCCAATGCGGTAGATGTGAGGAACTATGCCGTTTTTCCGCTATCAGTGATTCAGGGACTGACATAAAGATAGATGCTCTCCGGTGTGAAGGATGCGGGGTATGTGTAGAGGTTTGTCCGGTTAATGCAATCAGTTTGAAACCTGAAAAGCAGGGTGAATATTTCTTATC
>CAYRTF010000233.1:0-2044 GCA_964427165.1 uncultured Actinomycetota bacterium
TTTCAAGGATTACACCTCTATCATTTGCCATTTCGATTGGAGCAGCACCACAGTGCCATAGCATAAGGGAATCATCAGAATCATCAAACCTGGAAAGGTCCATCAGGGCAACTATGTCCCGGGTAATGTACTTGAGTACCAACATTGATACTGTAGAAAGTACATCTGCCTCACAACCAGCTACTATCCCCGCGCTATTGAGTCTTGAGTTTACCAGACAACCGACCATCTCCATATTGGGCATAAGTTTGGGCCAACAGGAAAAAGCTACGGAATCATAGTTTTCCTTCTGGCAAAGATTCTTCACTGCAAGGTACATCCTTACCGAAGTTTCTACTTTTTCTTCTGCAACCCTGCTGATCGTGCAGCTGGATTTGAGGAATTTCATATCACTTTCTACTTCACTCTCAGATACCTCTTCACTGAGTTTTATAATGTCTTCTATCTCATAGTCCCTCAAAACATCTACCTTCAAGTTGGCAAAGATCTCTCTTTCATTTACCATATGATTAATATGACCATCCGCAAGTTTACCTATCTGGGCTACTCTGGTATTTTTAAGGTTCTTTACCGCTCCAAGAGACTTCATGGTGATCTCAAAACGTTCCTTGAAATATTTTCCGTTAATATCTCCAAAAAACCATTTGAATTTCTTGGGTTCACCTAAAAAATTATGGACCGCCATACTGCAGTTTTGCTGGAGGCTTACCATGGAGGCCAGTGGCATGGGACCTGTATCCCGGAGCTCCTCAATGGCCCATAGTCCAACAGGGGCCCTGGCTTTCAGTATCTCGTATACCAGGGTACCAAGGATATAAGATGGGTGAAACAGCAGTACAAAATCAATTTCATTTTTATCCAGGTCGTCTCTTACATTGCAGGCCTGTTCTACAGTTGTCACAATTTCTTTATATTTTATTAATTCAAAATTTAATACCCTGGATATTTTTTCCAGTTCTTGAGCGTAGCTAGAAAAAAGCTTCAATCTCTCATCAGAAAAACCTTCCATGAATCCTGCAACAAAACCTACTTTTAATTTTTTCATAATGACCCTCCCTGAAAATATTTTAAAAACTATTTATTTATTATTAAGCTTTTTAAGCACTTCCTCAGTTATCTTATCGATCAAGGACCCCTGGGAACTACGTTCAGTATCCTTTTTTGCCTGGCTATTATATACGGTTTCTTTACCAAAAGCATCCCTGTAGACAAATCCGGTATCACAGATCTCTTTTGTCTTATCTATTGTCTCAAAGTCTTCCTTTGTAAACTGCTTATGCACGCTAAAGTCTGCCTTTGGATCACTGCCGAACATGATCTGCCTGTTTATAAGGATCTTGGCACAGTTATTAGCCACTTCAGTAAAACAGAAGGCATCATTTAATGTATCTCCTGCCGCAAATGTGCCGTGGTACGGGAGACCACAGATAAGAGGAGCTCCCGGATCTTTCTTCCGCCTGTTTTGAAAATTTTCCACTACCGCTTCTGCCTGCTCCCTTGAACCGGGGAGTACCTCGGCTACATTGGATATGGGCTCATTTCCCAGTATTGCCCTGGTACCCTCTGATATGGCAGGAAGATCCATATGAGCTGCTCCAAAAGACATTATATGTATCGGATGAGCATGTATTACAGCACCAATATCAGGAAAGTTCTGATATATATAATAGTGTGTAGATGCTTCCCTGGAAACAGCATCTGCTTCACCTATGACCGGTACTCTGCAAAGATCTGTTACAATTATGGAATCTTCGTCTATCTCCCACTGATTGTCGTAACCGGTCCTCCTGGGACTTACATATATCTTATCGCCATCCCTGACTGATATATTACCTCCGGATGAATCCACTAATTCTCTTTCAAAAAGCAGTTTTCCTATCTGCCTTATTGATTTCCTGATGTTTTTGATGTCTGCCATTTTTGTTCCCTCACTGTTTTATTGAGTTAGATTTATAATGATTTTCCAAAATCTATATTTCCATATCATTTTACCACAATAAAATTAGGAAATTATTAGTTTTTTACTATAATAATTGCACTATTT
>CAYRTF010000233.1:2054-2615 GCA_964427165.1 uncultured Actinomycetota bacterium
TTATAATTCTTAAGTTTGCCGGAATATTATTTCTCTAATAAACCATTATTTGTTAAAAAATTTAATCTATATTTATAGGATAACTGCCATACTCATGAGCAGCTTCCACATAAGCACGTACATTTTCTGCAGGTATGCCGCTGTGCATGGCATTACTCGTTGATAGAAGATGCCCCCCTCCTGGAGAAGCGATCTTTATGATCCTTTTCACTTCACTTTTAATCTTTTCCGGGGCGAATTGCCTCACTTAAAAAGTATCTGAAACGGTATCATTGCCTCATTTAAAAAAAGTATCCGAAATTTTTTAGAAATTGACTAAAAACCTCATATACTCTAATAACCCGCCAGAGCGGGCAGAGTTCCACGTACTTTAGTGCGTGGGTTTTTATTGGACAGGGACCCCTCTGGCAGGTTTGATATAGAGCTTGTAAAGAACTTTTTTTCTGACTTTAAGAATATAATTGAGCATGGTGATAATGAGCAGAAATCCAGCATTATAAAGTATAGGATTCTCTTTGATCCTGACAAAGAGGAGATAACAATTGAATTTTTTGAAATACC
>CAYRTF010000234.1:0-2609 GCA_964427165.1 uncultured Actinomycetota bacterium
ATTCAGAGTAATTGACTATAGTTAATATTCTTTAGATAATATTATATAGGCATATCAAATATATATGATCATTATTATTTTGAGGTGATTTAATTGGCAGAGAAAAAAAGAAAAAAAAGTAAGGGAAATGGCGAAGACAAGGAATTAAAAGATAAAATGGCCAAAGAGAGCATCGGCAGCAAGACTGCAGATGAGAAAGTAGAAAACAAACACAAAGATGCTCCTGCTGGAGAAGATGCACAAAAAAAAGAAGAGGAAATGCTAAAGCAGCTCCAGGAGGAGATAGACAGGCTTACGACTAAAGATATTGTAACCCAGATGATGATGTCTCTTTCCAGTCTTGCTTACAAGAAAATGGGCATCCCTGCAGAAGCAAATAATAAATATAAGGACAAGGAACAGGCCAAGATGGCTGTTGATAGCTTTGATGCTCTTTTTAAAGTGTTAAAAGATGATCTAAGTGCCAGTGAAGCAGAAAACCTTCAGTCCTCCCTGGCAAATCTTCAGCTTAATTTTGTTAAGGTTTTTCCTTAGGACAGGCTCTTAGAAATATTTGATAGGGATATCGACTGGAGCACCGAGAAGTCTCTTATATTCTTCATTTAGCCTTAAAAGGGTTATTGAGCATCCCTCCATGTCCAGTGAAGTGCAGTAATTATTGACATAGGTGGAATGTACTTTTATATTAGATGCCCGGAGTATATCATGGGTAATTCCTGCAGCAATATATAGTTCGCTTATGGGCGTACCTCCCAATCCGTTTACCATCAGGGCTACTTCATCTCCGGTGACAAATGGAAGATCAGACAGCACAGCATCAGTAAGTTCCTTGATTATTATATTAGCACGTTTACACGAGGTACGCTGTCTTCCGGGTTCACCATGAAGGCCCACTCCGACTTCTATTTCATCTTCTCCGAGATCAAAAGTGGGGGAGCCCTTATCAGGGGTGGTACATGGTTTCATGGCAAAACCCATGGTCCTGACATTATCATTTACTTCTTCTGCCAGTTTTTTTAACTGGTCAAGAGTGGCCCCTTCTTCAGATTTGCCACCTATTATCTTATAGACGAATATTGCTCCCGCAACACCTCTTCTACCGGCTGTAAAAGTACTATCCTTTACAGCTACATCATCATTTATTATAACTGTAGATACGGTCGGTCCTCCATCGAATTGTATCATATCGGTAGCCATCTCAAAGTTAGCCCGGTCTCCTGTATAGTTCTTGACAAGGAATAATACACCTCTTCCCCTATCTATAAGTCTTGCAGCCATTGCTATAGCATCAAGTGTCGGGGCTGCAAAAACAGGTCCTGCACAAGCAGCATCAAGCATACCTCTTCCTACATAAAATGCCTGGTCAGGTTCATGTCCGCTGCCTGAGCCTGATATGATACCGACCTTATTGATATATGGGTCCTTACGGCATACAATCCTTTTTTCGGGGATCCACTCAATACTATCAGGACGGGAACACTTGAGACCTTTTAGCATCTCATCTACTACATCTTTCGGTTTATTGATTATTTTTTTCATATTATCTTTAATCTTCTTTTTTTAAGTATTTCCGCTGGTTTTTATTCTCTCAAGTGCAGCCTCAAACATGAGTGTGATATATACTGACCCCGGATCCCTGTGCCCTTTGCTCCGGTCACCCAGATAGGTAGCCCTTCCTTTAAGGGCTACCATATCTATTGTACGGTCAGATCCTTCCCTTGCTGCCGCACAGGCTCTTTCAAGTATGGATACAATATTTTGTTCCCCGCTATCAGCAGAAGCCCTAATGGATTCGATGGCTGGTTGAAGTGCATCAACAAGCGTCTTATCTCCTACTTCAGTATTACCGCCCCTTCTCTTTATAACAGCAATTGCATCTTCGAGAGCTGTAGCAATGGTCTTCATGCTGATATCAGTGGCACTTGAAAGGCTTTTACCTGTCTCTATAAATCCTGTACCAAGCATGGCCCCTGATGTACCGCCGATAGTACTGGCCAGAGTAAATCCGACTTTCTTGAATATATCGGGAGGACCATAGTTTTTTAATTCCCCGAGTTCCAGAAGCACTGCTTCAAAACCTCTTTTAATACCCGTTCCGCAATCGGCATCCCCGATATGTGAATCAAGTTCGGTAAGTATTTTTTCAGAATCAATAAGCTTCTTTGCTATGGATTCTATTACCCCTATAAGTGCTTCTTTATTAAGCGTCATAATATTATCCGTAATCGGGTAAGAATTTAATAAGTACTTTCATAAATATTTAAGACAACCCTCTTGCCTGTGTCTACCTCATCACTGGAGTATAGATAAATAATGTTGGAAGGGGTCAATATTGTCAAAGAATCCTGTATTATCAGGTTTATGCAGTATATTTTCAACTATAAAAAGGATATGCAAAAAATACCTTAAAGCTTATTTGACAATTTGGCTACTAATAAATATACTCATATACATAAAAATACAAAAAAGATATTTAAGAGGTTGTGTATGGTTGAAAGAAAGCAAGACTATTTCAGGGTTCCGATCACAATGCCCTCAGATATGGTTGCATATCTTGAGAATCTGGGAATCGAATGCAAGAAGTCAGGCGGCCATAAGATCGCGAACAC
>CAYRTF010000235.1:0-2572 GCA_964427165.1 uncultured Actinomycetota bacterium
ATTATTATGATTTAAATAGAAATCTCTTATTAGACACAAGGTATTTCTATGGGGATAAATAAAGCCGGCCAAGTTGAGCCGGCTTTATTTTATATTCGAACTTTGGCAGAACGATTAAATAAGCATTTTATTTACATGCCCATTCCGCCCATTCCGCCCATTCCGCCCATTCCGCCTCCTGGAGGCATAGGGGGCATTCCTTTGTCCTTTTCAGGCTTATCTGCTATTACTACTTCAGTAGTAAGCATCAATGCGGCTATAGAAGATGCATTCTGAAGTGCACTTCTTGTAACCTTTGCAGGATCGATGATCCCAGCTTCGGTCATATTTACATATTCTCCGCTGTAAGCATCAAGCCCTTCACCCTGCTTAAGGGATTTGACTTTTTCCACAACTACGGAACCTTCAAGACCGGCATTTACAGATATCTGTCGCAGCGGTTCTTCAAGAGCCTTAGCTACAATAGCTGCGCCTGTCTTGATATCGCCTTCAAGTTTATTAAGATCGATCTTCTTGATGGCATTTACAAGAACTACCCCGCCGCCTGGGACTATTCCCTCTTCAACAGCAGCTTTGGTAGCCGAAAGAGCATCTTCTATACGGTGCTTTTTCTCTTTTAATTCTACTTCAGTAGCTGCTCCTACTCTTATTACAGCTACGCCGCCGGAAAGTTTTGCAAGTCTTTCCTGCAGTTTCTCTTTATCAAAGTCAGAATCACTCTGCTCGATCTCATTCCTGATCTGCCTTATTCTTCCCTTGATAGCATCTGCTGTGCCCTTGCCTTCGACAATAGTAGTATTTTCTTTGTCAACCTTTACCTGTCGTGCTGAACCAAGCATATCCAGAGTGATGTTCTCAAATTTAATACCTATCTCTTCAGATATGACTTTACCTTCAGTAACAATAGCAATATCCTCAAGCATTGATTTTCTCCTGTCACCAAAGCCTGGAGCCTTGACTGCAACAGTGTTCAGTGTGCCTCTCAACTTATTTACTACTATAGTAGCAAGTGCTTCACCTTCAACATCTTCGGCGATTATCAGCAGAGGCTTGCCTGACTGCTGTATCTTCTCCAGTACCGGCACCAGATCGCTGACAGCAGATATTTTCTGGTTCGCTATAAGAATATAAGGGTCATTTAAGACTGCTTCCATTCTTTCAGCATCAGTTACCATATAAGGTGAAAGATAACCCTTATCAAATTGAAGACCTTCAACAAGCTCTATCTCGATTCCAAATTTATTGGATTCCTCAACAGTTATAACGCCATCTTTTCCGACTTTGTCCATAGCATCAGCTATAGTCTGGCCTATCTTCTCATCTGCGGAAGATATAGCTGCTACTTCTGCTATTTTTTGCTTATCAGTTGAAATATCTTCACTTAGCTTACCAAGTTCAGTAACAACTGCTTCGACTGCTGTCTCAATACCTTTCTTTAATTGCAGCGGACTTGCGCCTGCGGCAACATTACGGAGTCCTTCTTTTACCATTGCCTGTGCAAGGATAGTTGCTGTAGTGGTACCGTCTCCAGCAACATCATTTGTCTTTGTGGCAACTTCCTTAAGAAGCTGTACACCTGCGTTTTCAAATGGATCCTCTACCTCGATCTCTCTAGCTATGGTAACCCCATCATTGGTAATAGTTGGAGCACCATACTTTTTCTCTAGAACTACATTTCTACCTTTTGGTCCCAGGGTAACTTTTACGGCATCGGCGATTATATTAACGCCACGCTCTAAAGCCCTTCTAGAGACTTCATCATATTTAAGCTCTTTTGCCATAACTTTAAACCTCCTTTAAGTTTTAGTTATTCAACGATTGCCAAAACATCGCTCTCTTTGATAATTAGATGATCTTCGCCATCGATCTTTACTTCAGTACCCGAATACTTGGAGTAAAGAACAACATCTCCTTTTTTGACTTCCATTGCGACAGTTTTGCCGCTATCGTCCTTTGCCCCTGGACCGGTTGAAACAACTGACCCTTCCTGGGGTTTTTCCTGAGCGGAATCCGGAAGTACGATTCCTGATTTTGTGGTTTCTTCACTGGGTTTTGGCTTAACCAGTAATCTGTCACCAAGTGGTCTGTATCCCATTTTTACCTCCTTAAGATACTCATTTACATATATACGTTATTTTTTATTGGCACTCTTACCATACGACTGCCAACACTAAAGAATTTTATTACATGATATATAAAAAATCAAGGAAATTATAAAAAAAATTTCATACTGTAAAGTAGAATATTTTTTCACTTTAAATGAAATTGAATAATAGCCGGCCTGTCTGGCTCCCCACATAAAAATACTTTTCTGGTTCAAAAATCACTCCTCGAAGAAACATCAACCTCCAGGTCATCTATTAAACCTCTTAAATACTTAAAATACCCCAGGCATCCCACCATGGCTGCATTATCCATACACAGATAAAGAGAAGGAATATGGATCCTGATATTATTTTTCTTTACCATTTTTACCAGTTCTTCCCTTAGCCTGCTGTTCGCCGCTACTCCTCCGCTTACAAGTACCCTGTCTACTCCTGTTTTTTTTGCTGCTGAAATAGTCTTATGAACC
>CAYRTF010000236.1:0-2028 GCA_964427165.1 uncultured Actinomycetota bacterium
GGGGTATCCGTAAGTGCGGGGGATATGATATTACACCTTATGCCCTGTGGAAGGAGCTCATATGAAAGGCCCCTCATGATGCCAGTGAGGGCAGCTTTGGTGGCCGGATAATGCAGGCCTCCTCCAGCACCGTTCCAAGTGACCGAGGAGCCGATTATGATTATATTGCCGTATTTATTATCAAGCATAGAGTTAATAAGGCTTCTTATGAAATAAAATACCCCATTAAGATTTACGGCTATGGCTTTGTCCCATACCTTTATATCCATATCTTTTAGGGGAGCCCTTGTTGTCCAACCGGCATTACATACAAGTATGTCCACTTTGCCAAAATCCTCAAGTATCTTTGTGCAGGTCTTTTTTACCTGCTTGTATTCTTCCACATCACAACTGTAAAAGCTGGCTTTGTTCTTTGAAATACTCTTTATTTCCGATAATGCTTTTTCCCCACTTTTTGCATCTCTTCCTATCAGGGCAAGTTCTGCGTCATTTTCTGCGAAAGTCTTTGCTATTCCAAGACCGATGCCCTTTGTTGCTCCGGTGATAACTGCGGCTTTGCCTGATAAATCAAATTTTGCCATAAGATCCTGCCTCCAGGTATTTTAAGTTTTTAAGATCGGTATTTAATTTATTTTAACATATTTAACCTCTATTATTCTGGAATTATGAATCTATAAATTATAAAATAATCAGGAAGTATCAGGGGTGAAGCCTGCAGTCAGGCACATTGTATATCAATATGGCATAGGTTAGAATGACTGATGCTGACTATTGCTTGGAGTTAGCTGTTAAGATTATATACTTAGTAAAACTAAAACTAGAAATCAAAGATTGAAGACAGAGAGAAAAACCATACTTCTCACAAACGATGATGGCATTGATGCAGAAGGTATTTATTCCCTTTATAAGACATTCAAAAAAGACGGCAGGTTTGATTTAAGAGTTGTGGCACCTGATAAAGAAAGCAGCGCAGTCGGACATGCAATAACAGTATTCAGGCCGATATCCGTTATAAAGAATTACCAGGAAGGTGAATTCTTTGGGTATGCCGTGGATGGTACACCTGCAGATTGTGTAAAACTGGCTATGGGTACCATCCTTGACAGACCCCCTGATCTTTTGGTCTCCGGAATAAACCGCGGGCCCAATATGGGAGAAAATATCATATATTCAGGCACTGTTTCAGCTGCTACAGAGGGAACAGTATGCGGAGTATCCTCAATAGCCCTATCGGCTGATGACCTGCAGAATCCGGATTATAGCTATGCTTCGGAATTTGCTTTGAAGATAGCTGTAAAGATTTTAGAAAATGGAGGGCTCCCCGGCGGAACTCTTTTAAATATTAATATACCCAGCCTTGAAAAGGATGAGATAAAAGGTGTGAAGCTTACTGTTCAGAGTGATATCGGGTTTAAGGATAATTTTGTAAAAAGACAGGACCCGCGCGGCAGGGATTATTACTGGATGGACGGGGTATTCCTTGAGAGAAACGTCAGTGAAGATTCTGATTATTATGCGGTCAAGAATGGGTATGTGTCGGTAACACCGATACATTATGATATGACAGACTATAAATCCTTTGATCATTTCAAGGGGTGGAATATGGATAAATTAAAATAAATATTGGATAAATAGAGGAATGTATACATGGTGATAGAAAAAGAACAATTCTTGTCAGATCTAAAAGTAGGGGATCTGGTTGAAACGACATTTATTGTATCGGAAAAACAGGTAAAGAAAAAAAAGAATGGCCAGGATTATTGTACTGTGACATTTCAGGATAAAGGCGGAACGGTAGAGGGTGTTCTCTGGACAGAAGTATTTGAAGCAGCAGGAGTCTTTAAAGAGGGGGACCTTGTAGAAATAAAAGGAATCCTGAAAGAATACAGGGGCTCCAGGCAGCTTATTGTGAATTCACTTGTAAAAATAGAAAAAGATGCCGGTCTGGACCTTTCTGATTATATAAAGAGCACAAGCAAGGACATTGACAGTATGTTTGAAGAGGTCCTTGGATATATGGGCAGCATC
>CAYRTF010000236.1:2038-2557 GCA_964427165.1 uncultured Actinomycetota bacterium
ACCTAAAAGAACTGCTAAATTTATTTATGGATGATAAAAAGTTTGTCTCAGATTACAGGACCTCGACCGCTGCAATCCGCTATCACCATGCTTACCAGGGAGGACTGCTGGAACATTCACTCAATGTAACAAAGGTCTGTGATATGCTTGCAGGTATCTACGGGAATCTTAACAGGGACCTGCTTATTTGTGGTGCGATACTTCATGATGTGGGAAAGATAAAAGAGTACCAGTCGGGAGTCAATCTGAAAATAACCAACAGGGGAAGACTTATGGGCCATATAACTATTGGCTATGGCTGGGTGCTTGAAAAAATAGAGCAGGTCAAGGGATTTCCAAAGGACCTTGCTGACAGGCTCCTTCATATTATACTCAGCCATCACGGTCGTCTGGAGTATGGCTCGCCAAAGAGGCCAAAAATACTGGAAGCTTTTATAGTCTATCATGCTGACCACCTTGATGGCGATATAGGGGGGTTCAATATTATCCTTGAAAATACCAGTGATGAAAATGAGTGGT
>CAYRTF010000237.1:0-2533 GCA_964427165.1 uncultured Actinomycetota bacterium
GATATAACACGGTGGTTATCTTCATTTCTTGACAAAATATTTTCATTTTTTAAAATATTAAGTGCAATATTAAAAGTAGCTCTATCGATCAGATCCCTGTTAACAGGAAATGCATTAAAAAAGGTAACAAGATTTGAAATAAAACTAAATGAAAATAATTCTTTTTTTGCCATAAAATATGTAAACCTTGGTAAATATGCTCCTATTAATACAGGATCAAGATAGCTTATATGATTGGAGCAGATAAGATATCTGCCGTTTCCTGGAATTTTATCCAGTCCTGTAATACTGACCCTGTAAAGTATAGTGAATATACATTTTAAAGCATGCTGGGTTAGATTAAAAATAAACCAATATGCTCTACCGTGATTGTATTTAAGCCTTTGTGCGCACATAATATAATTTTTTTATCTTTTCAACTACTTCATCGATCGTAAGTCCGGAAGTATCTATCACTATGCCGTCTTCCGGAATGATCAGGGGGCTATCTTTCCTGCTGCTGTCGATCATGTCTCTGTCGTTTATCTCTTGCCTGATGGAACCCTCATCCATGGATTGGTTTTTGCCTTCAAGCTGCAATCTTCTTCTTTTTACTCTTTCAGAGATGCTGGCAGTAAGAAATATCTTTAAACCAGCATCAGGACAGACAACGCTTCCGGTATCTCTTCCCTCAAGGACGGAATTTCCATTTAAAGCCATCGACCTTTGAAGACTCACTAAATATTTTCTGATACCTGAAAGCCTGGAAACAATTGAAACCGCTGAGCCTACCTGGCTGCTTCTGATATCTTCCGTGATATCCTCTCCATTTATTTTTACAGAAGTATACTCATTTTCATCGCCAGCCCTGTTGTCTATCTGCAGCTTTGATTTTTTTGCAATCTCCAGTATTGCTTTTTCATCTTCTAGATCTATATTATTTCTCAATGCTATGAGGGTCATTGTCCGGTACATTGCACCAGTATCTATATAATTCAAATTCAGGTCCCTGGCAA
Source organism: uncultured Actinomycetota bacterium (assembly GCA_964427165.1). Classification (GTDB taxonomy): domain Bacteria; phylum Actinomycetota; class Humimicrobiia; order Humimicrobiales; family Humimicrobiaceae; genus M55B120. Next base: position 996 of record CAYRTF010000237.1, read on the forward strand.
GTATCTTGGCGATAGTGCTTTTACCGCTGCCCGCCGGGCCGTCTATTGTTATAATATTATTATTGCTATAGCTGATGTTTTGCTCCTTATCATGCCATTAGTTTTTTAAGTATGTATTTAAATCCAGGGAAGGAAGTATCAATACAATCAGAGTCAAGAATGGTTGTGTTATTTTTTGACAGTAGTGAAAGTATTGCAAGAGACATTGCTATCCGGTGATCTCCCATGCTCTTGACTGTTCCGCCACTGATGTCGCCATTACTGTTGCCGTTTATCTCAAAACCATCTTTTTGTTCCCTTATATCCACCCCGATTTTTTTTAACTGAGTGCTGAGAGCGGATATTCTGTCACTTTCTTTATTCCTTAATTCTCCAGCTCCTTTAATAATGGTCCTGCCATTGGCTCTGGAAGCCGCAACAGCAAGCACCGGGATCTCATCTATAATATTCGGTATCCATTGTTTTTCGATCTCTACAGAAATAAGATCGCTTGAAAATGTCTCAATATCGGCTACCCGTTCATTGCTTATTGTTCTTATGTTTTTTATTTCTATATTTGCTCCCATTTTTTTTAAGATCTCTAAGAAATGATTTCTTGTAGGATTTACTCCCACATCACGTATGAGAGTATGAGAATCCTTAAGGATCAAAGTCGCCACTATAATGAAGGCAGCTGAAGAAATATCTCCAGGAACATAGATATTCCTTGCCTTCAATTCCCTGGAAGGATCCAATCTGGTATATTTCCCATCGAACTCGATATCTGCGCCAAAGTATTGAAACATTCTTTCAGTATGGTCCCTGCTTACTTCAGGTTGGATTATTTCAGTCACTCCCTCAGCATTTATGGCTGCAAGAAGAATGCAGGATTTTAGTTGGGCGCTTGAAAGTGAAAATTCAAATCTCTTCCCCTTAAGTCTCTTATTTCCAAATATTACAAGAGGCGCATTTTTGTTATTATCTCTCCCGTATACTGCTGCGCCCATTGATCTTAAAGGATCTATTATTCTTTTCATCGGACGGCTATTGATCGAAACATCTCCGCTAAGAATTGACATAAAGCCAGTAGAGGCAAGAACTCCGGCCATGAGACGGAGAGCAGTTCCAGAATTTCCAACATCAAGCACGACCCGGGGTTCGGTCATATTTGTAGTTTTAGTTCCATGGATCATTAAGTCATTATCTGTATTTTCTATTTTCACACCAAGCTTTCTTAGAATCTCTATTGTGTTTATGCAATCCTGTGAAAATAAATAATTTTCTATAATGACCTTTTCCCCCGAGATTGAAGATATGATGGCACTTCTATGAGAGATCGATTTGTCTCCAGGCACCCTTATCTCTCCATTTAAACTTTTTGCTCCATGGATTTTCACATTATTCACCCAGGACCTTCTTTACAGTAATATCATATCCTGCTTTTTCAATCGCTTCTTTGGCTAACCGGCTATCTTTATCGCCCTGGACCAACAATTTTAATATACCTCCATCAGAAAATTCAGTAGAATGAAATATGGAAATATCCTCTATGTTTATTC
>CAYRTF010000238.1:0-2507 GCA_964427165.1 uncultured Actinomycetota bacterium
GTGATTATTGAATCCGGTAACCTAAAATATGTCGATTTTTAGCTGATTATAGAATCGTGATCCAAAGCAAGTTCTTATAAATTATTGAATCCGGTAACCTAAAATATGTCGATTTTTAGCTGATTATAGAATTGTGACCCAAAGCAAGTTCTTATAAATTTGAGGAAAACCTACTTGAGGTCTTTGATAAATATGTAAAGAAAAAGGGTTACCATAACCGTTCCGAGGCATTAAGGGACCTGGTTCGGAAGGAACTTGTAAAGACTGCCTGGGAGGACGGTAATGAGGAAATAGCTGGGGCTATAATAATGGTTTATGACCATCACCGCAATGAACTGGTAGAAAACCTGGTAAATATACAGCATGATTATTATGATATAATAATATCAAGCCAGCATGTTCACCTGGACCATCATAACTGCCTGGAGGTAATAGCGGTAAAAGGAAAGATAAAAAAGGTCTATGACCTGGAGTCCAGGCTTAAGGTGGCCAAGGGTGTAAAGCATGCGGCTGTGGCCAGGTCTACCCTGGCTAAAAAAATATAGTTTAAAAAAATTATCGTAGGAGAGGCAATGCAATATATAATCGGCTTTGATGCCGGAACCTCATCCACAAGATGCATCCTTATAGACACAAAAGGAAAGCTAATAGCATCTTCTACCAAAGAATATGATATGGATACCCCCAGGCCGGGCTGGGCCCAGCAGCACCCGGATCTGTGGTGGGAAGCATCGGTGGATACTGTAAAAGATGTCCTGGCCAGTTCTAAGATAGATCCATCTGATATTGCTGCCATTGGCATATCAGGTCAGATGCACGGCTCTGTATTTTTAGATAGTAATAGCAAAGTAATAAGGCCTGCTCTTCTCTGGTGTGACCAGAGGACTGCTTCACAGTGTGATGACATCTACGATGCCTTCAGTGGAGAAAAAGAGTTTATAAAGCTTTCATATAATAAAGCCCTTACCGGCTTTACCGCTCCCAAGATACTGTGGCTCAGGGACAATGAACCAGATAATTATAAAAGATTATCCCAGATACTACTCCCCAAAGATTATATAAGATACAAACTGTCAGGTACTTATGCCACTGAAGTCTCAGATGCCTCCGGAACAGTACTTCTAGACATTGCCAAAAGGACCTGGTCAGATGATATTATAAAAGGACTTAAAATAGATAAGGACCTTTTGCCCCCGGTATTTGAGTCTTCATATATATCTTCGAAGGTATCGGCTGAGGCTGCAGGGCTTACAGGGCTAAAAGCAGGCACTCCCATTGCTGGGGGAGCCGGGGATCAGGCAGGCGGTGCCGTGGGCTCAGGCATCGTATATGAGGGAATAATATCTGATTACCTGGGCACCTCAGGGGTGGTATTTGCCCATTCTGATAATGCCGTATATGATCCGGAAGGAAGGCTTCATTCCTTCTGCCACGCCGTAGACGGTGCCTGGCACCTGATGGGCGTGACCCTTTCAGCTGCTGGATCTTACAAGTGGTATCATGATACATTTGGCATATCAGGAGATATAGAAAAAAAATATAAAGACTTATCGAAATATGAGCTTTTAAACAAGCAGGCAGAAGCTGCCCCTGCCGGTTCAGAGGGCCTTATATTCCTGCCCTATCTATCAGGGGAAAGGACCCCTTATGCCGACCCCTATGCCAGGGGAGTGTTTTTCGGGATATCACTGGTCCATAACACCTCCCACTTTGCACGCTCAGTGATGGAAGGCATAACTTGCTCACAGTATGACTGCCTGAACCTTATGAAAGAAACCGGAATATCATCTGATAAGGTGGTGCTTTTCGGCGGGGGAGCAAGGTCAGAGCTCTGGAGAAAGATCACTGCCGATGTATTCGGTACCCGGATTGTCACCTTAAATGTTGAAGAAGGCCCTTCATATGGGGCTGCAATCATAGCCGGGGTAGGAGTAGGCATCTATCCATCGGTCAAAGAAGCCTGCTCCAGTATCTTGAAAGAAGTAACAGATACAGAGCCGGATCCAGAGGTGAATACAAGATATGCTAAATACTATGAGGTATACAGGTCGCTATATGAAAGCCTTAAGGAGGATTTTGGCAAGCTCAGCCAGGTTTAGGCTAATGAGTATAATATCCGGTCTATTTATGATCAGAAACAGAAGGAAGAAATCCTGGGGGCACTGAGTGACCATTATTCCAACAAAGATAATCAAATCGTAACTATTCAGCCATAAACTAATCTCAATAATATTCTAACTTCCAGCAGAAATCAATTCTACTTTTAGACTGGACTCCGTTTTTTTTATGTGTTATCATACAACCATGAATAAAACAACAATTATCCAGGGACGAGAGATAGCCCGTAGTGACATAGAACTGGTAAGGCATCTGATAAGCACAAACCCATCCTGGGGGCGTACCCGCCTATCAAAGGAATTATGCATGCTGTGGGACTGGAAGAATTCAGGAGATTTATAAGAACTTGCTTTGGGTCACAATTCTATAATCAGCTAAAAATCGACATA
>CAYRTF010000239.1:0-2507 GCA_964427165.1 uncultured Actinomycetota bacterium
CATCAAATATTAAAACAATTTGTTTTTTCTTTGAAAAATCAAACAGGAATTTTATTAAATCTTCGAATGAATTAAAATTTCCATAAAAGACTTCTCCATATTTTTCCTTTATCTCATCCGACCACTCAGAGATAATCTCATTAATTTTTTTCTTTTTCGTAAAGAAATAAAGATAGTTTTGTTTTTTTACAGATTCAAGGGCAAGGCGGGTCTTCCCGATTCTTCTCCTTCCTGTAACAGCCAGGATTCTGGAACCTTTATTTTTAACAGTTCCAATAAAATGTTTTATTAGTGATATTTCCTTCTCTCTGCCATAAAATTTCATAAGGTAAACACCATTAACTTAATAACCATTAAGTTAATATAGATTATCTTATAAAATAATACAAGTAGTTTTGTCTCTAAAAGATTTATAAATTCATTTTTAATTCATTAGAGCATCATTCTTTTAGCGGGATAGGATAATTATTTGATCCTATTTTTATATGAATCGTCATGGGGGCCGAAAATAATAAACTTAATTGTTTCATCCGGACATTCGCTGCAATCACTGCAAAGAACCATTTCATCATCATCTTTTCTCCGGCATATATTACAATACAGATAAATAATGATAAAATTTTTCCGGACCGGATAACTATAATACCCTCTTAAGTTACCTTTAAGCGGTTCACCCAGGGCAATCGGATTTTTGATAATCATATCTACTTTATTTTTGATTGCCTTCTTAATGGAGCTGTGCTTCCTTAAGGATTCTTTGAAAGTATCACTGAGAAGTACATTCATTAAAAGACTTCTTTATATCTTGACCATTTAACTTTACCTGACCTGATTCTTGAAATAGTTTCTAAAAGACTCGCTTTAAAATCTGGATCTGCCAGGATCAATTCAGTTGGAACACTTTCCCTGGCACGTTTTAAACCCAGGATAAACTGGGTAAATATTTCAGATACAGATGTTCTCTGCTCTTGTGCATAGATCTTGGCATATTCTATTAAATCTTTATCCAATGTTATATTTATTTTACCTTTACTCATTATAACCATCCTTTGTTTGTAATCATAATATACGCCGTTTATGCGCCTAAGTCAATACTTTAATCAATTGTCCTTGCCTGAATACCAGTGCCTATTATTTATAAATCGCTCAATTAGATCGAGAAAGGATATCAATGATTACCCTGATAAAAACAGCCACAAAGAATAAGATAAATATTATCCTTGTCGCAGCCGGGCTTATTTTCCTCTTAAGATAGGTTCCCAACCGGGCACCGCCGATCCCACCAATGCCAACTGTGACAGCAAAGATGATATTAAAATCCACAGATAATAATTTACCGGCAAGGCCCGGTATGGATGTAAATATAATAGCTCCAAGAGACGTACCTGTAGCAATATTCATGGGAAGGCCCATAAAAAATAGAAGTGCCGGAACAAATAAAAACCCGCCGCCTATCCCCAGTATCCCTGCCATAAATCCTGCCACAGCCCCTATGGGGATTATTTTATAGAGGTCGCTTTTTGAAGGTTCAGTTTTATGACCTGTTATTCTGGAGCGGAGAAGCAGCATGATAAAAGATATTGTCAGTGCAGTAATATACATTATTTTTATGGTAAGGTCCGGGATATACTTTGTTAGATAACCACCCAGGAATGAAAACAGCATGCTTGAAAGGCCAAAATATAGAGAATATTTAAAAATAATAGTTTTCTGGTAATAATTAAATATGGTCCCGGATATTGAAGCAAATACAATATGGACCATTGACATTGCTGTAGCGGCCTTGATATCAATACCTGATAGATAAAGAAGGAGAGGGATTATCACTGTTCCCCCGCCTATCCCCATAAGGCCGGAAACAGTTCCTCCTATTAATCCTATCAGTATAAATGTGATGTATTGCAATAATCAGTCTTTCATATAAAGATAAATAATTCCCCCGGCATACCTTTAACTTTATTGTGTATTATTTTTCCCGTTTATTATAGATGTTTTAGTATCTCTTTTTGCTGTTTTTTACTAAAATCATTTCGATAAAGCCTTAAAAATATAGTTTCCCTGAGTTTTTCAGGCGGGGTCTTGTCTTTGATCGAACTTAATAAAATCCTGGATGAGAAATCAAACATTGAAAACCCCATCAATAGTCTTTCCTCACCTGTTTTCTCCGCAATCATTTTTCTATAGATCGATTCAACTTTTTTATTATTTGCATCCATCAGATATTTCCTCAAAAAAGTCCGCTATATTTAACTCTTTTACCCAATCACATATATATTTCATATCCACTTTTTCTTTTAGAAGATTTCCTATGTCTTTAATCTGAAGTTCTGAATGGCTGTCCTCTGCCCATAAAAGCTTTGAAATAATAAGATCTTCAATTGAGACAATAAATACCTGTATCTCCTCTATATTGATCTTCCTTTTTCTTTTAAATTCTTACCAGGTTTTCAGTAGTTATATTCATATAGACTTTAATTTTTAACAATTTATGATATATTATTCATATC
>CAYRTF010000240.1:0-2486 GCA_964427165.1 uncultured Actinomycetota bacterium
ATATCGGTCATCTGCGCTACACCTACTGTCAATGTCTTTTTTGAATCGGTAGATATCAGGATAAATGAGAATAAAAACTCATTCCAGCAAATGACTGCAGAGAAAATTGATGTTGCTACTATGCCCGGTACGGCAATAGGCAGTATTATCCTTATAAAAGCAGTGAATCTACTGCAGCCATCTACCATTGCCGCTTCTTCCATTTCCTTGCTTATACTGCCTATATAAGATCTCAGCATTAAAAAAGAATATGGGAAAGTAGTTATCAGGTAGACAAGGACCAGGCCTATTAGTTTGTCCTGAAGGTGAAGATACCTGAAAGTAAGAAAGACTGGAATGATGAGTGCAATTTGAGGTATTAAGTAGATAAATATATATATACGGGAAAGAAAACCGGAACCTTTGATCTTAAATCTCGAAAATGTATAAGCGGTTAATGTAGCAATTACTATAGTAATTATTATGGTCAATGCAGTGACTATAAGGCTATTTAAGAAATATCTTTCAAAGCTGGTTAATTTAAATAATTCTATAAAATTAGTAAGTGTGGGATCTTTTGAAATAATTGTAGGTGGTGAAGCAAATATCTCAGTATTATGTTTTATAGATGAAAGAAACATCCACAATAAAGGAAATATTACTAAAAAGACTGCAAGCCAGGTTATTATATTTAATAGAATATGTTTAAATCTTTTATTTATTTTTGCAGTATTCATTAGCTGATCCTGTCCTCCATTTTTTCATATACTTTTATATACAACATAGCCAAAATAGCCAGCAACACCAGTATTATTATTGCCATAGCTGAAGACCTTCCAGCATCATAGCTCGTAAATACTTCAGAAAAAATAATTACCGGCAATGTAGTGGTACTGGTCAATGGTCCGCCTTTGGTCATGAGCCAAATGATGTCAAATTTCTGAAAATTCCATACAGTCCTGAGAAGAAGCACTATTGTAAGGATGGGTGCCAATTTAGGTATTATAATATTAAAAAATACCTGCCTGTTATTCGCTCCGTCAACGGCAGCTGCATCATAAAGTGTCGTGTCAATATTCTGTAATGCTGCCAGGGTGCTAATTATAACAAAAGGCGTATAAGTCCATACATTTACAGATATGACTACAAGCATTGCCAGTCTGGGATTTGCAAGAAAGGATACAGGCTCCTTAATAATATTTAGTACCTGTAATATATAATTAATAAGCCCTACAAGATCATTATACATAAATCTCCATATCAGGGTAGATACAATTGCCGGGACAACATAGGGAATAATCAGCAGTGCCCTTGCAAGGTTTCTAAATTTAAAATTCCTGTTAAGCAAAAAAGCTAAGGTAACTCCGATTGTCAGTTCTGATAGGGTAGTCCCCGCGGTCCATACCAGGCTGTTTTTTAATGCAACTAAGAAATCTTTATCTTTAAATATTGATAAATAGTTTACCAGACCATTAAAATTGAAATCATAAGCCAGGTCGAACAAACTCTTAGTCTGGAAACTGGTTATAAAAACATATATTAATGGATATAGATCAAGGCAAAGGATAATCAAAATACTTGGCAGCAGGAATAACTTTGCCAGATTTCGATCATTTAATCCAAAATTTAATTTCATCTTTTTCTCCAGGGTTAGTAATTTTAGACCTTTTAACCAAATAGTCTTTGTATTGATTCCTCTGGGCGGCAATAATCTATTAATACCATTCTTATACTGCCGCCCATAACTATTGCATTTACTTGTCTAAATGTTCATATCAATGTATATTATTGAGCAGCTTCTACCAGCCTATCGATTTCTGCCTGGCCCCATTTTGCTGCATCTTCCGGACTCATACCTTCAATAACATGTTTTTGAACAGCCTGTGCCATTATCCTTTGTGCTTCATAGTATTGGTACATCAGGTTAATGCCATTTGGATCTGCTTTTATCTTGCCATCCACAACAGTTGCCCCCGGCTCGATCAATGAGCTAAGGCCATACTCAGGTATTCCAAAGCATACTTCGATATTATCCAAGTTATCCTTAACAAATTCGTTTTCCCAGAATAGATCTGATTCATATGCTTCTTTTGTAACAGGTATCAACAGGCCTGGCACTGTTAAAAGGTAATTTACATAGTTGTCTCCGGAGAGAAGATATAGGGCAAAATCCTTTGTGATCTCAGGATATTTGCTATCCTTAAATATAACCAGGTTTTTATTTCCAAGCGTAGTTGCTTTCACCTCATTAGTAGGTATTGGAATAGCTTTTGATACAGGAAGAAGATCAGGATTATTAGCATTAAGATGCGCCAGCATCCTTCCAGCATACATGCCAATTGCTATCTTTCCGGTAGCATATGCGTCAAGACATTCATAGAAGGAGTACTCACCAATACCAGGAGGACTGAATTCAGCCAGCTGTCCAATCTTCCTTATGGATTCTATGACCTGTGGTGAATCAAAATGGACATTATTATCCAGATCAACTATTGTCTCTCCCTGCT
>CAYRTF010000241.1:0-2485 GCA_964427165.1 uncultured Actinomycetota bacterium
GTAAATGTCCTGATATCGATTCTGCCAATATTGTAATAGCCCGTGACGATACAGCATATATATCATATACAGAATGGCTTGAAGGAGAAGAAGGATACTATACTGAATGTGGTTTTAAGATAATCAATATATCAGATAAAGAAAATCCGGCCGTGGTTGGTGATTACAGCACCGGTAATGGAAATAGAAAATCTGTTTTTGGCTTATTTATTGATAAAGATCATGCATATTTAAATACCACCACCTATTTTGGCGAATCAGAATCCAGCACTCTGGAGATCGTAAATATAACCAGCGGCAGCGGACCATTTATTGAAGGTTCGCTTAATATTGAAGGGTCACCTGCAAATATATGGGTAGAAGGTGAAAGAGCTTATTTAAATACAAATTACTATGATTACGAAGAAGATGATTATACTGGTGAAAGCAAATTCCTGATCATTGATATTTCTGATAAAAGTAATCCAGTTATTATTTCTTCAATGGATGTTCCCTCAAATTCATGGGGAATATATATAGATGATGGCAGTGCTTATCTATCAAGTAATAGATCCGGTGACGAAGAAGACTATTACGAAAGCATGCTGCAGGTAATCGATATTTCAAATGAAAATAAACCTGAACCCGCAGGTTCACTTAAACTCCCCGGGGGTGCATGGGAGATCGATATAGCTGGTGATTTTGTTTATATTTCTGACCTGACCGGAGGAATATATACGATCGATGTATCTGATGAAAATAATCCATTTATTTCAGGCAGGCTAAATACAGGCGGTACTTCATATGATATAACCACTAAGGGAAATTACGGATATATTGCCGATGGTTTTGACGGCCTGACTATAATTGGCCTATCAAAAGAAGATGGTGCATGCTCCCCATTCTTAGCTGAAGAAGATAAAAATATGTCTCCAAGGGCAATAATAGATATCATTGGAGACCAGGTAGGAGATTATTATATAGCTGGAACTCCGGTTATTTTTACCGCTCTTAATGCATTCGACCCGGAAGGTGCCCCCATAGATTATTTATGGACAATAGAAGGTGATACTTTTGAAGATTTCAGATCACTTGATCATATCTTTGAACAGCCAGGAGATTATGAGGTCTCGCTTGAGGTCGATGATGGTTATAACACTGATGCGGCTACAGTAAATATAGCGGTAGCAGATATTGACCAGCCTTTAGAAAATATGATCCCCCAGAGTTTTTCAGTGGAAATAGAATACATTTTGACCAATAACAGCATAGAGACATTAAATAATATTGAATGCTTTATGAGAATTCCTTTTAGCTATAATCCATACCAGGAAATAAACGGCATCAGGACAAGCATCCCGGTGAGAGAGGAAATATTCGATAATCACTGGAATAAACTATTCAAATTTGAAATTGAGGATGATCTACTGCCGGGAGAAAAATTATCTATAAAATCGATTATGGATATCACAATGTTTGAATTTGATTATAGGGATATAGGCCGTGAACTCTATTATGATGAAGATGACCCTGACTTGGTAAGATATACAGGAGAGGACCTTTTCATAGATTCTGATAATCCAGTTATCATGGACCTGTCAAGAAGAATTATCGGTGATGAGACAAGTCCAATAAAAATTGCTGGAATGCTTTATAATTATATAGTCCGTAATCTTTACTATGATTATGATAGAGCCGAAAACAGAGAATACGAGTTCATGAATGCTTCTGAGATCCTGGAAACAGGCAAAGGTGTATGCTCGGACTATTCGATCTTATACACCGCAATGCTAAGGTCAGTAGGCATCCCGGCAAGACTTGCTGCGGGAATACCTGTTTATACTATCCTGTACGAAACAGGTAAAGAGCTCGATGTCGGACATGCATGGGTTGAGATCAAAATACCGGGATGCGGCTGGATCCCGGTCGATATTACAACTGAGGAGGATTTCTGGACCAGCAATTATTTCCTGGATATAGTTACAGAGAGAGGTCCAGGATATATCTATGAACACTCGACCATGGACTGGGGGAGCTATTACTATGATGGTTTTGACTATTCATGGGATGGACAGGATGTGCCGGATGTGGATCAGGATTTTATTTTCAGGGTAAAGAACCTTGAGTTGGAAAATATTTTGAAGGATTGACATGTCTGGAAAATCGGCAAGAAACAATAAAACGATGGTGGCATTGTTTTCTTTGATCGTCTCCGTGATCCTGGTTGTCACGAAAGTGATAATTGCAATCCTCACTAACAGTATAGGGGTATTTTCCGAGGCTCTCAATAATGGTCTTGACCTTGTTACAGTACTGATCGCATTTCTTGCAATAAGGATGTCACTCAAACCTGCCGATAAAGATCATACATATGGACATGGAAAATATGAAAATCTTTCTGCTGCAGTGGAACTTATTATCATTTCGCTATTGAGTCTATTCATCATCTACCGGTCGATCCAAAGGATAATATACAGGGATTTTCAGCTTAATATCCATAATTATA
>CAYRTF010000242.1:0-1576 GCA_964427165.1 uncultured Actinomycetota bacterium
ATGCAGGCCCATGTACCTAAACTCATAAATGCCCAATTTCTCTTATGGTCTATTACCGGTATTCCAGCCACAGCCGATGCGGTATCATGAGTCGAAGGAGCTATTACTGGAAATGTTTTTATTCCTAGTTCACTTGTGATCTCACTGGAAATATTACCTATCTTTTCTCCGGGAAAAACCATCTTTGGAAAAATTTCCCTGGGAAGACCCAGCCTTTTAAAAATACTATCTTCTATTTTCCCCGCTTTCTGGTTATAGAGTACGCTGGTGGTAAAGCGGGTAAACTCATTAACTGTCTTTCCGGTAAGAAAATAGTTGAAAATATCGGTAATCGACAGATAGGTCCCTGCATTTTTTATAGCTGTAGAATCATTTATTTTGAGCGAGTATAATTGAAAAACATCAAAAAGTGGAATGCACCATGCTCCTGTCAAATCCCAGAGTTCTTTCTGTGAGATGATCTCAAATAAGCCTGCACTATCTTTTTCACTCTGTTCATCACGGTAATTAAGCGGATTAGAGATCAATTTTCCTTTTTTATCCAGAAGTCCAAAATCAGCTCCCCAGGCATCTACCCCCATTGATATTATGTCTCTATATTTTTTTACAGAAGACTGTATGCCTATTTTTAGTTCGGAAAAGAGTCTTAATATATCCCAATAAAGAGCCCCACCCGCAAAGACCGGACGATTTTCAAATCTGTGCGTTACTTCCATCTCAAACCTGGAACCATTAAAACTTGCAACCGCTGCTCTTCCATTGCTGGCTCCATAATCAAAAATAAGATAATTCTTTTTACTCATTTCTTTAAAATACCTCCTCATCGATTCTCTGACATCAACCTGCGGTCACGTAAATATTTTTTATTTTAATTCAATCATCTATTTAAATCTATTTATTAAATGACAAAAAGCTTATTTATCCAATATCTCATTAAGCTTAAAACGGTAATACTTAAAATTATCCCAGGTCACATCTGCAGATACGGCATGGTCAACATGAGGTATATATCCTCCCTTTGCAGCAACTGAGACCACTCTGGCTATTTCTTCGTCTATTATCTTTCTGGAGGACCCGGCAAAAAGGGATCTTTTATCAAATCCCCCTAAAAGCTTAAGTCCCGGATACTGCTGGCGGATCCCTACCAGATCATTTACAGCTTCAAGAGGAAATATCCCGTTTACTCCTACTTCGATCCATAAAGGAATAAGTTCGTCTATAAGTCCGTCACAATCGACTATTATATTTTTTATATTATACTGCTTAAGAAAATCAATAAACTCTATATAATATGGGGATAAAAATTCTCTAAACATCTCTCTGGATATGAACGAGCCTGAACGGTAAGCCATATCTTCCAATATGAATACACAATCGATTTCAATATCTTTAAGAATGAGGGACCAATAATCCTTTACATAATCCAGATAGAACCTATTTATATCCCTTATCAAACCGGGATCATCGAATAGACTGGTCATATAACCGACTTCCCCCATCAGATGTCTTGCCAGAAAAGAAAATCCGAATGGATTCCCGCCAAGCCTGATCGGAAATTCCCTATATTTTAAATAGT
>CAYRTF010000242.1:1586-2379 GCA_964427165.1 uncultured Actinomycetota bacterium
CACCCCAATTATCCGGAAGCCTGGCTTGAAAATTATCATCATAATATTTTTTATAGCCATTAAAATCTTTTGAATTTTTTACAGGGTAATCCAGGACCATGGGAATGCCAGCGCATTCCTTGGAAACTTTATTGGTAAGTCCATATTTATCTGTATATATCTTTTCTCTTTTATCATCTTTTATGATTGTTGATGCAAGCTGCGGACTGATATCAAAAGGAAACTTTGCCAGGTATGAGTCAAGTTTAAAATATGGGAGTACATTCCTGTCAATCAGTTCATCATCTCCAGGATATATCGATACAGATCCTCTTACTAATTCACCGTCTAAAATATTATCGGGTATATTATGTAATCTGGGAAGACCCTGGTCAAACCAGGTTTTAATGGTGCCGGCCCAATACCCAAATTCCGCTTTCATATTGGGAGAATTATCATCAAAGCTCATTACTGCATTAAACTTTTCCCTGGAATTCATAAGAAGCACCTTTCATTTTCAACAATGACTAATATGACCATCCAAGTTATTTTAAAGAAAAAGTCAGGATCAGATATTTTATTATAAAATTTCTTTAAAACCTCTTCAGATGTATAGGTAATCCCTATAATCCTTTCTTCTTATTTTTTTTAGGTCAAGCCAGTATGCAAATTCCTCAAGGTATTTACCAATATGTCCCCTTACCATGGGAAAATGATGTGGAAGTCCATTAGCCAGTAAAGTATTTGCCAGATCCATGGACTTTACTGGTTCATTGTATAATTTTAGATCATCTACCCAGCCGCGGCTTCCATG
>CAYRTF010000243.1:0-2349 GCA_964427165.1 uncultured Actinomycetota bacterium
ATATATTTTTTCTATAAACCATTTGACCAGACTGGGAAACAACCAATATCACCACAATGATCAGGGGCATCAAAAGAACAAATTCTAGTGCTGCCTGTCCTTCTTTTGCCCGGAGTGAGATCTTGAATAATCCTGGTCCTTTCACTATTCTGTCCTCCTTTTCTTCCGGGCAGGCTGAGCAGCCTGCCCATTTGTATTTGAGTAATAATGCCCGGTCAAAGCCTGGTCGCTTCCAGCCCGACTATCTTCTACCAGTTAAACGATATAGAAAAACTTCTTCCCTGAAACCTCTAATACCACATACAGCAACTCACACCATACCGGAGATCTTTTCAAATACATTAGAAACGATCTCGATTATATATGGTTTCCCAACCGCGATCAGTACTGCCGAGATGACCGCAGCGATTACCGTCACCATGGCATACTCCAAAGTCGATTGCCCTCTCTGGCACTTTAGCTTTACCGCTTTGAGATCTTTAGTTAATCTATTCATATTCACCCCCTATCATGTTAATGTTATTGCTGATCAATTCTTGAGAGATCCCTCTTACATCTTCCTCATCAATTGATTTATGCATTTGCGCAAATATTATATTATTAATCTACCATATATATGCATCTGTGTAAATATATATTTATAAATATTTTATTTTTTTACTGCCCTCCTAACAAAATATGGAAAAAATCCGTTTATATAGTAAAGGACAAAAATATAAGAAGGAGAATACTATGGTAAAAAAGATCATTCTGGGGTTAATAATCACAGCTGTCATTTCCCTGACATCTTTTGGAGCTGTCTATGCCTACCAGAAAGAAAAGCTTAATCTTGAAAAGGTCAGCGCAAAGGAATATGGAATAAATCGTTCCGGTAATGGACACCAGGCAGGGGAATGCTCTGAGTCAGTAGACGGAGATGATGAACTGGAATGCCCAAAAAATGAAGAACAGATAAGGAATAATTTCAGGTACCGTGAAGAGGAATGCGGGGAACACAGCCAGACGGAAGCTATCAGGCATGAGCACCGGCACATGAATGAAAATAAACACAACGGGGATTGTGACCAGGATTGTGAGGAAAACGGAAAAAGTTTTCAGAACCTGGAAAAAAATAGCAATAGACAGAATAGAGGAGGCAGCATCTGATGAGAACAAAATTAAGGTTAAAGATAATCGTGGATATATTATTATTCCTGTCAGGACTAGTATCTATGGGAACCGGGCTGGCACTTCTAATACTTCCATCAGGACCGGGCGCCCAGACAGCTCTCAAAGCTTCTTCATCAGTTTTTGACCTGTTTACGAGAAGCGGCTTAAAATTATTTCATAACTGGAGCTCGATACTGATAATAGCATTTATAATGTTTCACCTGATGCTTAACTGGAGAATGATAATCTGCTATTTTAAGAATGCATTCAAACCGGTTAAGTATTAGGTTTTTAGAATGGGTCCAAAACTATATAATAAGTAATTGTGATTTAATTTTGGACCCACCTGACAACTAAATGGAACATATTGAAGAGTATTTAAAGAATTATAACAAAAGTAAAGATACTAAATGGTTTGAAAAGATTTATAGTCTGATGATGCCAAAGATCTACCGTTTCTATTACCTTAAGACTTTCAGCATGGAGCTTTCCGAGGACCTTACCAGTGAAGTCTTTATCAGGGTTTATGGCAATCTGGATAAAACTGATTTAAATGAAAGGACCTTCATGGCCTGGATCTATAAAATTGCAAACAATCTCCTTGTGGACCATTTCAGGAAGAATAAGGACAGGGGCCTGCAGATCGAGCTTGAGGAGGACTCTATAAAAATGTTTGATGAGGATATATTGATGAAAAACAGCAGCCTGCTCCGGAAAGAATTGGGGTTTTCAAATATCTCATTACTCAATGCTCTTAATAAGCTGACCGAACTGCAAAGAGATATTATCTTGCTTAAGTTTTTAGAAGACATGGACTATGATACCATAGCATCTATTTTCGGTAAGAGAACATCAACAATAAGGGGGATAGTCTTCAGGGCGCTTACAAAATTAAAGGAAGGGACCCGGGGTATCGATGGATAAAAAGATTGAAAAAATAATATATAAATGCCTGATACTTATGGAAAAGGGCCATAGCCTTGATGAGTGTATCGGTAGATTTAAGGGCCACCGTGACGAAATAAATGAGTATTTTAAAACTATAAAAACCATTAAAGATCTTGAGGCAGTCATGCCAGAAAAAGATTACCAGAAGAACAGCCTGGCCCGGGTAATGGACGAGGCGAAAAGGCGCAAGATGATCTCTTCAGAAAAAGCTGATGCTGCAGCAGCGATCAAACAGAGTACGCCTGGTACTAA
>CAYRTF010000244.1:0-2326 GCA_964427165.1 uncultured Actinomycetota bacterium
TTCTTGAGACATTTGTAGAGCGGGGCCGCTTCAGGGGCACCTGCTACAAAGCTTCGAACTGGACCAGTGTCGGCATGACTAAAGAAAATTGGTAAGATTATAGAGGCTCTTATACTATAATAAATTTTTACTTCGCCTCAAAATCAAACTTTTTATATAAACGGGGATAAAAGCAGTATTGAAAAGCTTAAGACCGGTAACTATGCTGCGGTTGAATACAGAACCATCCAGGACGAGCAAGAAATCATCCACCCTGATGCTTTCAGGGTGAGCAAGTTTGTTGGGTTTAGTATCTAAAACATCTGCAATATTTTCTAAGGACTAAAATCCAAATTGGATAGCCAGGAAGCGAGTTCTCTTATCTCTGTTTTATCAGGATAGGTTTTCTCTCTTTTTATTCCATCGACCAGTTGTATCTTTTCTGCTTCGGGTAAGAATTTTTCAAATATTTTAAAATTAGTGCTTAGAGAATTATCATTGGATTTGACCTCGATTAAGAACTGTTTTCCCTCTATTTGAATAAAGAAATCTATCTCCTTTCCCTGTTTGTTTTTTATATAGTTAATGGAAGTTTTAGCTCCATAAATATCTTCAACAAAATGCAACTCTTTAATAAATGCACAAGCGGCAATGTTTTCAATTTGTGCACCATTATTATTATCTATTAAACCGGTATCGAAAAAGTAATATTTCGGCTCTTTTAATATTGCCCTGCCAATATTCTTATGGTATGGACGGACCGGAAAAATTATATAGAGATTTTCTAAGATCCGTAGCCAGTTTTTTACACTTTTTGGACTGCATTCAATATCTCTGGCAAGACTGGCGTAAGATACAGGTGAGCCGACTCTTCTTTTCAATAACTCGATCAAGGTTTCTATTTGACTTATGCTTCTAACTGATTCAAGATCTATTAGGTCCTGTCTTAAGATAATATCAATATGCGATCTTTGCCACCGCCTGTAGAATGAAATGTCGTTTTCAAGGAAAGGTTCAGGGAACCCTCCAAAACTTTTTAATTTTTCCAGAGCTATTTCAGGTTTTACAATATTTTTTAATTCCTTGATATCCAGAGGATGCAGCCGGAAACGAAAGTATCTTCCAGCCAGAGAATCTCCAGTTTTTCTTATTGTATCCAGACGGGCGCTTCCTGTCACTATGATCGGTGGCTCTAATCCTTCTACATCATAGATACCTTTAAGAAAACTTTTCCAATTCTTTTTTTTATGGATTTCATCAAGGATCAACAAAGACTTCTTTCTGTCCCAGCTCTTTTCATTGATCAGTAATCTATGCTCTGCATAATCAAAATTCAGATAATCAAAATCAGGATCAAGCATCTTCGATAAAGTGGTTTTTCCAGCTTGCCTGGGACCGCTTAAAAGAATAATCTTTTTTCCCAAATCTTTTTTAATTTTCTCTTCCAGATATCTTTTCATGCTACTATTATAAACATAATTCCCGAATAGTCAAGACTGAAATGTATTATTGGTCCGAATAGTCATTACTATTCCTGCAATACTTTCATGCTCCAGTGGCAGGAATTTCTTTAAGATATCCATCTTTACTGATCTCGGATACAACACTGTCTTCCTTCTTTTTTCTCTTTACTAGGAGCCTGTCCTAAAATACAACTTAATTAAGTATAAACATAGAAACACATAAAAACAATTAAGCAAATATGCTATAATAATAAGTAAATATAGTAAGAAAATTATTATAGGAGAAACAAAATGGCACCGCCTTTTAAAAAGGATCCGCAGGAATTTAAGGGTAGAAAACTTTTTACAGAAAACGTATTTGACCTGCTGCCAAAAGATCATGACTGCTTTATATATGAAGATATATTTTCCCAGATAGATACAAAGTCCATTGAGGAAAAATACAGCATGATCGGCCGGCATGCCTATTATCCCAAACTGATTATTGCCATACTTATCTATGCCTATAGCCAGGGGATATACAGTTCAAGAAAGATTGAAAAAAGATGCAGAGAAGATCTATCCTTTATGTATATATCTCATATGAACTGTCCCAACTTCAGGGTGCTTGCAGAATTTAGAAAAAATAACCTTGCCTTCTTTGCAGAATGCTTTAAAAAGACCATTGAGATGGCAAAAAATCTGGGAATGGTATCTCTTGGCCACGTAGCTGTAGACGGCTCAAAGTTTTTTGCCGATACTTCAAAGCACAAGGCTGCAAGCTACTCTCATTTAAAAGCCAATGAAAAAAAGTTAAAAAAAGAGATTGAAGAGCTGATAAAAAAAGCTGATGACATGGATGCAAAAGAAGATAAGATCTACCATAATGGCACGGGGTATAAGGT
>CAYRTF010000245.1:0-2319 GCA_964427165.1 uncultured Actinomycetota bacterium
GTCATTGGTGATAATTTCCTGGGGTTGAGCATCTACCATCTGCTCAGTAATATTAACTTTGTACATCCTATCTATCATGGGGATGATCCAGGTAAGTCCCGCTTCCTTGGTCCTCTGGTATTTACCGAACCTTTCGATCACTCCCCTTTCAATAGGCCTCACAGTCTTAAATCCCGCGAACAGGATTATAAGTATCCCTGCTGCTATCAGGATATAAGCTATTGTTTTTAAACCAATAATAAACAAGACTATGGCGGCTATTATTGGTAAAAATCCTATTATCAGCATTTCTCCTCCTTCACTTGAAAAAAATTATTATAAATCAAGTAGAACTATAACAAAAAAATGATATTTTAAATAAGTATCATTTTCTCCGGCTTAAATCATTCTATCAAAAAGAAAATGGTAAATAAATTTAAATATTTATAATTGGTAGAATGATGGATGTGATCAATACTCATTTTTGAATGATATTTTCTATGTTTTTCTTTATAATTTCTCTGTGAGCACAATACTTAAGAAAAATAAGAACCTGGTATATCCGGGCTGCAATATTTTCCGTGCTTTAATTATTTATCCTGCTATAATGTCCTTTTGATGCAAAGTCAGTTATCATTACATGTGTGGATTGATATCTGCCTTTAAAGTTTTATAGGTCTTGGACAGGAAATCTTTTACTTCATCTATCATCACCTTAAACCATCGGATCATTAAATATTATTTGTATTGGAATAAAATGAATAACTTTGAAGAATTTGGAATAAGAAAAGAATTAATTAGGGCGATTACTGAATTGGGGTTTGAAAAACTTACCCCTATTCAGGAACAGTCGATTTCTGTTTTAAAAGAAGGCCGCCAGAATTTTATCGGCATGGCCCAGACGGGTACCGGAAAAACCGCTGCTTTCGGGCTGCCGCTTATCGGCCTTGTCAATTCAGGCTCAGGGACAATACAGGGGCTCATACTGGCCCCCACAAGAGAACTCTGTGTGCAGATCGCAAAGGATCTTGAAAATTACTGCAAGTATTTAGGTGAAGTAAAAATAACTGCAGTTTATGGAGGGGCAAGCATAAGGGACCAGATAAGCAGCATAAAGAGAGGGGTTCATATAGTAGTTGCTACACCCGGCCGTCTTACTGACCTTATAAGAAGGAAAAAGATAAATATTTCTACTGTTAGATATGTGGTCCTTGACGAAGCTGATGAGATGCTGAATATGGGTTTCCAGGAAGATCTTGATGCAATACTGGAGCTTACACCTGCAGATAAGCTGACCTGGCTCTTTGCGGCTACCATGCCCGGGGGGATGCGTTCAATAACATCTAAATATTTGAGCGATCCCTACGAGATAACTGTAGGGGTAAAAAACGCCGGAGCGGAAAATATAAACCATTTTTATTATATGGTGCATGAAAAAGACCGTTACAAGGCATTAAAAAGGATTGTGGACGCAAACCCTGATATTTTTGCAATAGTATTTTGCAGGACAAAGCTGGAGACCCAGAGAATAGCTGAAAGGCTTATAAATGACGGTTATAATGCCGATTCCCTTCATGGCGATTTAAGTCAGGCTATGCGCGACAAGGTCATGAAACATTATAGGGACAGGTCCCTGCAGCTCCTGGTGGCAACTGATGTGGCCGCAAGGGGAATAGATGTAAATGATGTAAGCCATGTAATAAATTACAGGCTTCCAGACGAAATAGAGATTTATACACATAGAAGCGGAAGAACAGCAAGAGCGGGAAAATCCGGTATCACAATATCGATTGCCAATACAAAGGATATGGGGAAAATACGACAGATCGAAAGACAGATAAATAGAAAACTTGTTTATACAAAGGTCCCGGGCGGCGTAGCTGTGTGCGAGGCCCAGTTTATGTCATTTATGAAAAAGATCCAGAAAGTCGAGATAGACAGCAAGGAAATCTCCAAATACCTGCCTGCCATTCATGATGAGCTCAAAGATATTGATAAGGACGAGCTTATAAAACGGATCGTCTCCCTGGAGTTCAGCCGTTTTATAGATTATTACAGGGAAGAAGAAAATTTAAATATAGACTTTAAAAAGAAGGATCATATAAGACCCAGAGGGTCAGGTAGAAAAGACAATAGCATGTTTATAAACCTCGGCTCCATGGACGGTTTTAATTCCGCTAGTATGCAGAATTATTTGGTGGAGATGACAGGGCTTCCCATAAAAGCATTTGAAAGAATAAATGTTAAAAAAGCTTATTCGTTTATCGATATAAAGAGATCCCATATGCCGGATGCCCTCAGCTCATTTGAGAACGAGATTTACAAAGGAAGAAGAATAAG
>CAYRTF010000246.1:0-986 GCA_964427165.1 uncultured Actinomycetota bacterium
GCTTCATATATTGCATTAAAAGCTATAATAGGCTGGATCAAACAACATCCCGGTATTGAACTAGTCAGAATGGTACTGCATTCTGAAAAAGATTATTGTATGTATAAATCTGCGCTTGACAACCTGATGTCAGATTAGGAACCTGTCCGGGAACCGGGTTCAGGTTTTTATGATTCATAAGTCAGCCTCACCATCATATAGCATCCGGCTGCCTTATTGTCTATTTATTGATACACAGAAGGCAGGACTCTATCCATTAGAATTTTTAATTATGAACATTTGGAATAACCGCAGTTCCTGCAGACATAACAGCCTCCCTCGGGCTCCATTATCCCTCCGCAATCACCTTCGGGACATATCATTATGGAACGCGGACCCCCGGTTATATCAAAGTCAAATTTATTATAGCCATTAAGTGAAAATTCAATAGCCTTCCCTATCGCATCGGGACATGAAAGCACATTGGTGTTCGGGTCCGCTATGCATGTTATGCAGCGGATTCCCTCGACCTGGCTCTTTATCTCTTCCAGGTCCATACCGGCCCTTATTGATATAGAAAGAAGCCTTCCGACTACTTCAGTAAGTGCGGCACATCCTTCCTCGCCCGTATTGGTAAATACCTCGCATATCCCATACTCATCAGTATTGACAGTTACATAAAGTTTTCCGCATCCGCCTATGGTATATTTTTTTGTCATCCCCTGTGTGATATCAGGACGGGGACGGGGTTTGATAGTAGGCATCGGTCCGGCAACTTCTACAGCTTCTTTTATTCCGGTATTGTCGTCCTCCCTTTCATCGGTCCTGGTCTTTTTTACTGAGCTTTCTGCAGATTGTTCGATATTCCCGGCTTTCTTTGCCGGGGCCTCCGGAGTATCGGATTTTACATTTCCGGCATCTTTGTTTTTACCTTTCACTTCAAGTACCTGTGCATCCCTGCTTCCATCCCTGAATATTGTTATTCCCTTGCAGCCAAGCCTATATGA
>CAYRTF010000246.1:996-2235 GCA_964427165.1 uncultured Actinomycetota bacterium
ATATGAAAGCATATAAACGTCCTCTACATCCTGGACGGTTGCTGAGTTTGCAAAATTTACTGTCTTTGACACAGCATTATCCACAAATTTCTGGAACGCCGCCTGGGACCTTACATGCCATTTTGGTGAAACTTCATGGGCCGTTATAAATATCCTTTTATATTCCGAAGGTATTTCTTCTATATCTTTTATATGTCCGCTTTCTGCTATTTTCTCCATCAATTCCTTGCTGTAAAAACCCTCTTCCTTGGCAATGCTCTTAAAATATTTATTAACCTCAAGAAGTTTATCATTGTCCATTACATTCTTTACAAAAGATACTGCAAATAAAGGCTCTACTCCGCTGGAACAATCGGCTATTATGCTCAGCGTCCCTGTTGGAGCAATGGTTGTTGTAGTAGCATTCCTTATTTTATAACCTTCGGGACTGTCAAATACGCTTCCTTCAAAGTTCGGGAATTCTCCCTTTTCTTCTGCAAGTTTTTTAGAAGCTTCCTTGGATTCATCCTGGATGAAGCTCATTATCTTGCCGCCAAGCTCCAGCGCTTCTTCGCTGTCATAAGGTATGCCCATGATCACAAGGAGATCCGCCCATCCCATCACTCCCAGACCGATTTTCCTGTTCCCATTTACCATTTCCCGGATCTTTTCGATGGGATACTCACTCATATCGATCACATCATCCAGAAACCTTACGGACGTATGCACTATCTTTCCCAGCTTCTTATAGTCTATTTGCCTTATCCCATCTTCTTCCTTTACCATATGGGCCAGGTTAATGGATCCCAGATTACACGCCTCATAAGGCAAAAGTGGCTGCTCGCCACAATTTCTCACTACTATTCCATTTGCAATAAAAGAATTGCTGATCGGCTCATTAAAATCAAATACAACCTTTTTACCAATATGCTCAATGCTTTCAACTTTATCAATAAATTTATTGTAATAATTTCTAGGTGATAATTTCTCAAATTTAAAAGATTTAAGAAGATTATTTTTTCGATCCATTAAAAACCCTACTTCACTTTGAAATCTCTTTTTAGAAACTCCACCAGCAACAAATAGCTCATAATAATTTTTATTTGTTGCTTTATAACTTCTAGTTTCACCTTTCCTGTTTACATAAGCAAAGTCTTTAGAGAAGGAGTAATTCCTGCTTAAAATATTTGATTTTATTCCTAAATTCAGAAGAAGTATTTGAATTAGTTTTAATAATTTTTGAGAGGATGAACTAACTAT
>CAYRTF010000247.1:0-2225 GCA_964427165.1 uncultured Actinomycetota bacterium
TTCCATGATAGATGAATGCGGTCTGAAAGGTTTTTATTATGGAGGAGCAAAAGTATCAAACAAGCATGCTAATTTTATTGAGAATTCCAGGAACGCGACAAGTGAAGATATTGTGGTCCTTTCAAGGATAATGAAAGACAGAGTAAAGGAAAAATTCGATATTAAACTTGATTATGAAGTCAAGATGATAGGATTTTGAATATGGGTGAGCTGGCCGGCCGGTTTTTAAAAATCGGGATAAGGGAACAGAAAAATAAAAAAATAGGTGTCCTTGCGGGGGGTTTGTCTTCCGAAAGAGAGATATCTTTAAAGACTGGAATAAATATTTTCGAGTCCTTGAAAAGATCTGGATATAATACGGATTTTATTGATGTAAAAGATGATCTGATGGAAAAAGTTAGATCGATCGATATTGCTTTTTTGGCCCTCCACGGAAGATATGGAGAGGATGGCACCGTCCAGGGAATGCTTGAATTGCTAAAAATACCATATACTGGTTCGGGTGTTCTTTCCAGTGCGGTGGTGCTTGATAAGATACTTTCTAAAAAAATCTTTATCATGGAAAACATTCCAACTCCGCCATTTATCGAGTTTGACCTTAAGGGGCCAATGCCGGAGCTTCACAGTTTAAAAGAAGATATAGAGGCAAAAACAGGCTATCCCCTTGTGGTCAAGCCGAATTCTGAGGGTTCTACAATAGGGATCGTGACTGTATATGACGGGTCCCAATTGGAGGATGGAATCAAGGAAGCGGCCAGATATGACAAAAGAATACTCCTTGAAAAATATATAAGGGGGCGGGAGCTGACTGTGGGAATAATAGGATCAGATCCCGAGGTGCTTCCGATCATTGAAATAAAACCCAAAAGTGGATTTTTTGATTTTGATTCCAAATATAAAAGTGATCTTACGGAATATATCATACCTGCAGACATAGATAAAAAGGCAGCAGAAAATATAAGGGAGATCTCGATGAACTGTCATAAGATCCTGGGGTGCAGCGGCATCTCAAGGGTTGATTTTATTCTTGACAGCGCAGGTACTCCATATGTTCTGGAGATAAATACAATGCCGGGGATGACATCTACAAGTCTTGTGCCCATGGCTGCTGATGCAGCAGGGATCAGTTTTGACTTGCTTGTAGAAATAATACTGGATAGTGCCAAATTAAAGATTTAATCCGTGGGAAAACAAAAAAAAGTTGAAAACCTCATAAAGGTCAGAAGAAGAAAGATATTAGTACGAAGATTTTGGCTGGCGGTGAGGATTTTATTGGCGGTCTGTTTTCTTATTGTTGCTGTCTGGGGTCTGGATTATTTTTACAATAGCCGCTACTTTAAGATCAAATCATTAACCATTGAAGGAAATACCCATTATGATGAAGATAGCCTGAGCAAATTTACCAGGGATATCCCCGGGACCAATATTTTTGAGGTAAATAAAAAAGATATTGAAGACTCTCTTGGGTCGGGCCTGGTCTGGGTGAGATCAGTGGAACTCAGGAAGATATTTCCTGACAGCATAGTTATAATGATCCAGGAAAGAAATCCTGCACTTATTGCCAGCTATAGAAATGATTACTATCTTTTAGATGATGAAGGTCTGATACTGGAAAAAATCAGCATAGAAGATCTTAAAAGTTATGGAGATCTTATACTGGTAAGGGATGCGTTTGGCTATAAGCTGGACCCCGGAGAAGTTATTGCTGCCAAAAACATACTCAGTATCGGAGGCATATACAATACAATGGACGAAGAGGTAAGGATGCTTATAAAAGAAGCCGGTATTGAAGAAAATATTGCGGGTGATATTTTTTTTATGACATACAATAATGAAAAAGTAATATTTGGTGATAGTAATGAAATAATAAAGAAAATTGAAGTATTAAAACTATTGTTAAAACAGGAAACAAAATATAATATAATAGATTTAAGGAACCCTGAAAACCCGGTGGTAAAAGAATAGTCGGAGGTCTTTTTGGCAGTCAATGATGAGTATATGGTGGGCATAGATATTGGAACCACGAAAGTCATCACCCTCATAGGTAGTTTTGGGGGAAATAATACCTTCAAAATAAAAGGATATGGTATTTCAGAATGCAGGGGCATGAAAAAGGGCCTGATCATAGACATAAATGAGGCAACCAAATCAATCTTAAAATCAGTCGATTCGGCAGAGAGGTCAACAAAAACTTTTATCGATAAGGCATTTATCGGAATAACGGG
>CAYRTF010000248.1:0-958 GCA_964427165.1 uncultured Actinomycetota bacterium
ATCTTACTGCATTCAACAATACATAAATATCTGATTTTATTAGGTATTAGTAAAATTTATACCCTTTTTCTCCGGTCCTACTCTTCTACCAGAAAGATGTGGACGAATTGTTAAACTGTGATATATCTGTTACCATTCAGGAAGCCAAGGCAAAGAATGCAAAATGGAAGTATTGCTACGATGCCAAATATTGAAAGGGAGGTATGAAAATTGAGATTAGGCATAATTATTTATTCAAATGAACCAGAGACAGTTTGGAATGCTTTTAGATTGGCAAATTTTGCCTTAAAGGAAAAAGATAGTGTAAAAATATTTTTACTTGCTAAAGGTGTGGAATGCGAAACACTTAGTACTAATAAATTTAAAGTCACAGAAGAGATGCAGGGTTTTGTTGACAGCGGAGGCGAAATTTTTGCCTGTGGGACCTGCCTTAAAATAAGAAACTCTGAAGGATCTGAGATATGCCCCTTGTCGACGATGAAGGACCTGTACCAGATAATAAAAGAAAGCGATAAAATTATTACTCTGTGAATGTTGTACTGATTTTTACAAAGAGACATCGATTGATCTCAAATTAATTTTTTCTGTAAAATAAAATTAAAAATGAGCATAAAAGTAAAAAATATATTAATTATTCTATAGTAGATTTATAATATAATTAAGTATTTTGACATTAGGAAAAGGGAGATCATGATGACTGATGATAATAATGCATCCGGACCCTGCCGGGATACGAAAAGAGGAAAGAAAAACTATGCTCATTCTGGAATGGTAGGTTTTGGCTATTTTGTGGCCTTCATTGCTGCGGCAGTCTACTTCATCCAGCAGGCAAGTACATTCTGGATGGGGGTTCTCGGTTTCTTAAAGGCGATTGTATGGCCGGGATATCTGGTCTACTATCTATTTGATTTTCTCAAAATATAAAAATATTCAGAAGATATTTTGCATTATCATTAAA
>CAYRTF010000248.1:968-2214 GCA_964427165.1 uncultured Actinomycetota bacterium
ATCATTAAATAGAAAATATTTTTTAAATATTCTAATGATTTAAAAAGTTCTTATATGGTGATCTTTATCTATATTTAGATTATCTGATCGATCATAAAGTATAGTCCCAGTTGATCTGGACCGGCATTTGTCAGTATCTGGATAATTTAATGATAATATAGTAATATTCAAAATCAATTGCAATATTATTGGTCCTTCCGGGTAGAAATATGAGTGAATTAATAAACTGGTTATTAGAAGGTCCTCCATGGATCGAGTACAGGACAAGATTGGACCTAATGGATCAATCCGGGAAGGATCCGGAAGTATCATCTGCAAGAGAGAAACTGTTAGAAGATAGTAAAATAAAAGCAGTGATAGATGAATTGGATCATTGGCCGGGTCCGGCACTGAAAAACCACAAGGCTCCCTATCATCCAATTCATAAACTCGCTTTTATTTCTGATATAGGACTGAAGAAAAGTGATCCCCGGATGGGCTCTATTACAGACAAGATCCTGGGCAATAGATCAGAAGAAGGTATATTCCAGATCTATATAAATATACCTAAACACTTTGGAGGTGCGGGGGAGGGAATGTGGACATGGATGTTGTGTGATGCTCCCTTAATTTTATATTCTTTAATAAAACTGGGTTTTAAAGAGGACATCAGGGTAAATAATGCCGCAAACTACCTGGCGGGCCTGATAAGTGAAAATGGATGGAGATGCATCGTCTCACCAAGAATAAAGTTCAGGGGTCCCGGCAGAAAAGATGACCCCTGCCCATATGCTACGCTGTTGATGCTAAAACTGCTTTCCCAGGCAGAGGACCTGATTGAATCCAAAGAAAGTAAAACTGGAGCTGAAGTCATTCTATATCTATGGGAGCAAAGCAGGGAAAGGCACCCCTATTTTTTTCATATGGGAACTGATTTTAGAAAATTAAAAGCGCCTCTTGTCTGGTATGATATTTTGCATGTCCTTGATGTACTGACTCGGTTTCCCTGGTTAAAAAATGACAGCAGATTAAAAGAGATGATAGATATAGTTAAAACAAAATCTGATGATATGGGTAGATTTACCCCGGAGTCTATATATACCAAATTAAAAGGATGGGAGTTTGCACAGAAAAAAGAGCCTTCGCGGTGGATAACTTTTTTGATAAAAAGAATACTTAAAAGACTTGATTAAGTGAAAGAGATATGTCTGATATGGTCAATATGCCTGTTACCTGTTGATTTTAAAAATCTTATTATAATCTATAG
>CAYRTF010000249.1:0-1895 GCA_964427165.1 uncultured Actinomycetota bacterium
AAAGGCTGGATTCCATTATAAATTTAGTTCTTTCAAGGGTTGTAAGGTAATTTACTATCCCTTCATATTTTTCATTGCCCATCATGGAGAACAAGCGCCTGTATGAATATAATAGATTTGGTATGGAGTATTCCGGCTCATTGCCCACTATGTCAAAATAGTCCCGCTCACCCCAGCTGTACTTGGTAATATCAGAATCAAAGAGTTGCCTTGAAAACTGGATGAAATGGCGTTTTTTCTTAAGCTTTCTTGAGCTGGCCCTGAAATCAGAGATTATTTTTCTGGCTGTACCTTTAAGATTTACATCTCCTAGATTAGTTTTTTGAATGCTGAGTTCATTTTTTAACACTTTATCCATATTATGGTCCTCAGCGTTCTTATATGCAGTTTTCATTATATTTAATTTCTGATAGTAATACTTTCTTTGAAATGCTGTTGCTTCATCCCTGAAACTATAACCGAATCTGTGATATACAAGAGCCTCCGGGCAGGACCGGAACCTGTAGCCGTGCAGGTTTGCCCTGTAACAGAAATCAATATCTTCATAAAATAAAAAGAATGAAGGATCTATCGGCCCTACCTTGTTTTTTTGAAATGCATCCTTTCTGATCATGCATGATGCAAATGATGTGCCAAAAATATCTTCCTGTTTGTTGTACTGGCTCAGATCAAGCTGCCCCCTGCCGTAATGTACCGCATAAAAGTTTTCATCTATGCTGCAGCCGATGCTTTCAATAAAATCCTTCTGAAAATAAAATTTGATCTTTGGGGCCACTCCTATATAGTTTCTTTCAAGGCTGTTTATAAGTAATACCATCTGTTCCAGTGCATCATAGTTATAGACTACATCAAAATTAGAGATAAGTATTAATTCAGAGGAAGCCTGTTCAATAGCACGGTTAAGGCCTTCACCAAGCCCCAGGTTCTGTCCGGAATATATAATATTGACCTGGGGAAATTCTACTTTTATATCATTTAAAACCTCCGTATCGGAAGAACCATTATCAAAGATTATTATCTCTGCTGCCTTATGTGTCTGGCCGGCCAGCGATCCCATGCATTCTTTAAGGACCTGGTATGAAGAATTATGATTTACCATGACTACTGAGACATCCTTGCTTTTAACGGGCCTGTAGCGGTTAATATGGGGTTTAGGCTGAATATCGGCATCTTTTAATGAAAGCATCTTTTTGATGAGGCTGTCATAATTATTTATGCTGTTTTCCCATGTAAAATACTTAGCATATTCTTTTGCATTCTCTCCCATTTCCTTATAGAGATCAGGATTTAGTATTAATATTTCAAGTTTTTCCTTGAACTCCTGGCGGTTTTCAACTATATATCCAGTTTTCTCATTCTGGGACACTTCCGGATGGGCCCCAATATTATAGCATATGGTTGGTTTACCAAAACCGTGAGCCTCTGCTATAGGCAGATCAAAACCCTCCCAGCGGGAGGCCGTAGCATAGATATCGCATGATCTGTAGATCACGGGCATGTGTTCTTCCGGCGCATTTCCTATTGCCAGTATGCCCTGGTTCTTTAATAGCTCTTCATCGTTTTTTGACCCATAGCCAACGGCCAGGAGCTTCAGGTTCTTATATTTTTGATACAATTGTTGAAAAATAGATACCAGCTCTGCCAGACCCTTGTACGGCTGATTGGTCAGGTTCAGCCTGCCTACATATAGAAGGAGTATATCTTTATCCGCGACCCCCAGTTTTTCCCTGAAACTGGCGATCTCTTCATCATCTACGTCCCTTATATCATAGTGATCGGCACCATTATAAATATAAGATGCTTTTTTCCTCAAAGGTAATGGCAGGCAGCCCAGGAGGTATTTGGATACAGTGACAAGAGCCCCCGCTTTTTTAAAATAGGATATATTCTGGGAG
>CAYRTF010000249.1:1905-2212 GCA_964427165.1 uncultured Actinomycetota bacterium
GGGGCGTTCAGCTTTGGAATAAGACTGTAAAAAGGAAATGATTGAATAATGAATAGATCTACTTCTTTGCTATTCAGGTATGGTGCCAGCCTTCTTATTCTTTGCTCATAGATAACTGGATTGGCAGCCGGTTTAAAATAATGAAGTTTTTCAATACTATAGGATTTCCTGTGTGTAAAAGTCTCATCAAAGTAATTACAGTATACTTTAGTACAGTATCCCTTTTTTGCCAGACCGTCTGCCAGACGATCGACAACAAGGTCGACCCCGTGGCCCTTTATCATCCTCTCGGTGATAAAAGCTATAT
>CAYRTF010000250.1:0-2196 GCA_964427165.1 uncultured Actinomycetota bacterium
CAAATGAACTATAGTTCATTATAATCTTATTGAACTATGGTTCATTATGATATAATTATAAAATAATTGAAGGAGGAGATATGCCAAGAGGAGATAAAACCGGACCTGCTGTCATGGGTCCGATGACAGGAAGAGGTGCGGGATATTGCACGGGAAATGCCTACCCTGGTTTTGTGAGCGCGCCACCGGCTGGATTTTCCGGAAGAAGAGGTTTTAGCCGGATGGGAAGGGGAAGAGGACACAGAAACTGGTATTACCGGACCGGTATGCCGGGCTGGAGCCGTTATGAGGCAGGGTATCCAGCCTGGGGAGGAGATATCCCCTACCCCGTATATGGCGATCCGTATATGGCTGAGGAGATCGCACCTGATCAGGAAAAAGATATACTTTTAGGACAGGCAGAACAGTTAAAACAGCATATGAGTGAAGTAGAAGCCAGGCTAAAAGAGCTTGAAAAGGATTCAAAGGCGGCAAAGGATAAAAAGCTGTAGGATAAGGAGCCTGTCCGAAAATTGAGATCTGAGCCTGAACATCTGCAAGAGGATATAGGCGCAGCCATGTTGCGCCTATATCCTCTTATCATATATGTAGCTGATAAATCAAAACAACTCAAATATTTTACTTTATCTATATATTATAAATTCTAATAATTTCTGATTCAAAAAAATAATCATAATAAAACGATGGTTTAACCTGGATTTTTTCCCTATAATCTAATATATAAAATACGATTATTCCAGGGGAGGTGCTTTGTGGCAGGAGAGGACAGGGGAAAAGGTCCTGGTGAAAGCCTGGGCGAGCTTGTAAAAGAATTTGGAGATGCTGTAAGTAAGATCTTTGATGACCCTGAACTTAAAAAGAAGGCTAAAGATTTTGGCGATAGCGCCGTTAAATCAGCAAAGCTCTTTGGTAAGAGATTCAAAGATGAAGAAGTAAGGAGCAAATTCAAGGATGTAGGAAAAGCTGCCAGGGATTTTGGGAATAGTGTTTCGGATTATTTCAAAGAAGATGCTGAAACCGGGATAAAAGGACCAGACTCTAAAAAAAAAGATGATTGGGAAGAAAAGTTAGATCAGAAGATGGATCAGCTCTCAAGGAAAGCAGAAGAAGCAGGTGAAAAATTCAGCAGGAGGGCGGAAGAGGCCGGGAAAGAATTCGGCAAAAAAATGGAAAAGGCAGGAGAGAGAATCGATCATCACTTCACAGGTACGAGGAGCGGCAGGATCACAGGTTATGCTTTTTCAATATTCTGGAGTTTCCTGATACTTGTATTATTTAATTTTTATAGCCACTATATTGCGATTTACAATCGTGAAATGATAGATGGAGTAAGTAGATGGACCAGTTATCCACTCCTTACACCTGATTTTTGCCAGTGGCTCCCGATTGTTACTGCAGCTCTTATAGCTGTAATCATAGGCAATATTATACTTATGGTCCATGATGGATATTTTTTCCGCCAGACCGTACATATTTCTATGGACCTATTCAGTCTGGCAGCAACAATATCACTTTTAGTAATATTCCCCTTTGATTTTTCTGTAATGCCGGGCAATGACCTTACAAATCTTTTAAATCCCATCGTAACTGCTGTGCTTGCGCTGGCATCAGCCGGTATGGGCATAGGTATTATTGTAAGGTTTGTGAAGCTTATGGCAGCAATCATTAGAAGACCCTGAGGGAAGAAAAAAATAATGCAGAAGATGGATAATGAAGAAAATAGTAAAATCTACCTACTTAATTTTTAATGGAACCAACAATAGACTGGCTGACTGACAAAAAAAACCCTTATATTAGTTATTTAACAAATAAGAATATACTGGGTAAAGAATATCTGGGAAAAACATTTGGGTCAAAGATAGTCTTTGATGTGGCAAACTCAGAACCTGCTGCCTCAATACTGAACCTGAGGAATAAAAATGGATCGTGGGGAGATAAGCAGTATTCTTTTAACCCTCTATATAGGAATACTTTCTGGCAGCTTTATTTTCTATCACTGCTGGGTGTGAAAAAAAATATAGACGGGATAGACAATGGGATCGGTCTGATAATAGATAAAATGCAGGGGAAAGATGGCTCTTTTCCATCAAGGTCCAGGTATATAGGTATTCTTCCATGCATGCAGGGGATAGCTCTTGAAATGCTCATCAGGCTGAAATACCGCGATAATGATTTCACTAAAAAAGCAATAACATT
>CAYRTF010000251.1:0-2185 GCA_964427165.1 uncultured Actinomycetota bacterium
TCATATTGTCTTTTTTAGCTACTACATCCACCTCGTGATCCACGCAGCAGCCTTTGAGGATCTGTCCGACCTTTGTGCTGTACCCATATTTATCAAGGATCTTTGCAATATATTTTTCAAAGACAAAACCCTGCGGACCCATACTCATTATTGCTCTCTTAAGTGAATATTTCAGGGCAATCTTATGTTCAACTTTGCTAAGATGCTGAAGTGCCAGGTTGTGGATATCTTCGGTACTTGCCCCCTCCTTTATCCCGGGCCTTAAATAATCCAGGATCCCTCTGGCCTGCTCATGTGTCGCTCCTGCCTTAGTAAGGGAGGTGATCAGCTTGTCCTTATCGAAAGTCTCCAGGTTGCCGTCTGACTTGATTATATGATCTTTCATCTATGATCTCTGCCTTGCTAATTAAGTCGATGATAATAATAATTTAAATCATTTTAGCAAATTGTCGATTTCTATCCAATTAATAAAGTCAACAAAAAAGAATTTACTTCCAATTTTTCTCTGTTTTAAATAGAATGGTAGGAATTAAATTTTTTATAAAGGAATAAATTAATAGTCTATAGATTATCCTTAAGACAGATAAACCATGAATGACCAAGAAAATCCTGTTTCTAGAAAGTCCCCGGCTTCATCTGCTTCAACAAAAGTTGAGCTTTCACAGGAGATGTCGCTTTTCAGTATAACCATGATCGGCGTAGGCGCTATGATAGGTGCCGGGATATTTGTCCTTACCGGTCTTGCTGCTGGTGCAGCAGGTCCGGCCCTTATGCTTTCATTTTTTTTAAACGGTATTGTGACCATCTTTACTGCAATGGTTTATGCAGAGCTTGGTTCGACTTTTCCTTCTGCAGGTGGCGGTTATGTGTGGGTAAGAGATTCCCTGCCGCAGCCCAGTGGATTTATCGGAGGGTGGATGGACTGGTTTGCACATGCAGTAGCATGCAGCCTGTATGCCCTTGGCTTTGGTGCTTATTCCTATATAGTCATCAAGATGCTTAATATAAATATTCCTGTAATAAGCGAAGAATTCGCTTCAAAACTACTGGGTGTGATCATCATACTCATATTTACATATATTAATTACAGGGGAGCATCAGAAGCCGGGCTCGCCGGCAGCATAGTGACCATATTAAAAATAATTATTCTTGCAGTTTTTATTATTGCAGGATTTGTAAGCATTTTTAAAAATCCCACTACATCCATGAGTCATTTCAGGCCATTTATGCCTGAGGGATTTACCGGGGTGCTATTTGCCATGGGGCTTACTTTTATTGCTTTTGAAGGGTATGAGATAATCGTTCAAGCGGGAGAGGAAGTAAAAAATCCAAGGAGAAATATTCCAAGGGCTATCTTCACCTCACTTCTTATAGTCGTACCGATATATATACTTATTGCTTTTGTCGGGATAGGAGGCATAGATTCCCAGGAGCCTACCTGGCAGTTCTTAGGCAAATATAAAGAGCTTGCCATGGTTGAGGCGGCAAGGCAATTCTTCCCATATGGCGAACTTATACTGCTTATCGGGGGACTTCTTTCTACTATGAGCGCACTCAATGCAACGATCTATTCTTCATCCAGGGTTTCATTCTCTATGGGAAGAGACGGGTCACTTCCAAAAATATTTGCAAAGATACATAAGAAGCGCAGGACACCTTTTATGGCTACATTAATATCGGCCCTGATCATAATAGCGATGGCACTTGCACTTCCCATACATGATGTTGCCAGTGCGGCAGATATAATGTTTTTGCTATTATTTCTAATGGTCAATATGGCGGCTATAAACCTCAGGAGGACAGATCCTTCTCAAAAAAGAGGATATAGCATGCCATGGTTCCCATATGTGCCGATACTCGGGATAATCACCAAGCTCTTCCTGGCAGTATTTATGTTCGGATACAGTCCGGTTGCATGGTATACGACCATTATATGGATCATAGGCGGAGTAATATTCTATTATGCATATGCCAAAGAAAGATACAGTGAAAAGGTCGAAGAGATCGTAAAAACGGTTCACGAAGAGAAGGAAGTGGTGACAAAGGAATTTAAGGCTATGCTCCCGATAGCAAATCCAGAGAGCATAAAACCCTTAATAAAGTTTGCTGCCCCTATCGTAAATCACAATAATGGGCAGCTTACTCTGCTAAATGTTATTAATATCCCGGCACTTCTGCCAATGGG
>CAYRTF010000252.1:0-2185 GCA_964427165.1 uncultured Actinomycetota bacterium
CTTATATAATATTAATATATATAATAATAATTTTATTAATGTTTTTATATATTTTAGCAATAATAAATAATTAATACAATATAATTTAATATTATATATAAATATAAAAAAATATTCATAAAAATATAAACAATTTTTAAATATATATAATTATTCATAATGCAAATATATAATATACGTACTAGTTGATAGAGTAAGCGGTAGATTGTTTAATTTATAAATGACGTATTTACTTTATGAACCGTGCGGCGTTTGGTCAGCGGGTCCTGCGTCCTGTCCGATGTCCTATACCATATGCGGTCTACTTGCCGGTCTTTCTCCTGAGCTGAGCGATCCTGTTTATCCTGTTTAGCAGGTCTTTTTCAAAACCCCTCCCGGATGGGCAGTAGTACTTCCTTCCGGCAAGCTTTTCCGGCAAATAGGTCTGGTCCGCTACGGCTCCTTCGAAGTTGTGGTCATATTTATAACCCCTGCCGTATCCGGCTTCTTTCATGAGTCCGGTCGGGGCATTTCTGATATGGCTGGGGACGGGAAGCGAGAGGAATCTCTTAATGTCACCAAGGACTTTTTTATATGTTGTATAGAGTGAATTAGATTTAGGTGAAAGGGCAAGATAAACAGCAGCCTCGATTATTGCAAGACAACCTTCCGGCGGACCGATAAATTCAAATGACTGTTTGGCGGCTATTGTCATCTGCAGGGCCCTGGGATCTGCAAGCCCTATATCTTCAGATGCAAACCTGACCATCCTCCTTAATATATAGAGGGGGTCCTCTCCGCCTTCAAGCATCCTTAAGGTCCAGTATGCGGCGCCATCAGGATCGCTGCCCCTGAGGCTTTTATGGAGTGCTGAGATCAAATTAAAATGCTCTTCCCCGTGCTTATCGTAAAGCAGGGCTTTCCTCTGGGTAACATTTTCTACAGTCTTCCGGTCGATGATCACTGTTTCATTTTTCCTGCTGGCAGACTTTTTGCCGGTTTTTATATGCTTGTCTATGCTGGCATTACCTGCAGGAGTTTTTTGAAGAGATGCGTCCAGTGAGAGCTCCAGGATATTATATGCCATCCTTGAATCCCCATCAGAAACTCTTGAGATAAAATCGAGTGTCCTGTCCTCAATACTGACATTGTATTTACCGAGTCCCTTATCTTTGTCGCTTAATGCCCGCCTGAGAAGTATCTTTATGTCTTCATCCGAAAGTTTTTCAAGGATATATGTCTTTGCTCTTGAAAGAAGGGCCGAGTTTACCTCAAATGATGGATTTTCAGTTGTGGCTCCTATCAGGATTATGGTACCGTTTTCTACATATGGCAGGAAAGCATCCTGCTGGGCCTTATTGAAGCGGTGGATCTCATCAATAAAGAGTATCGTCTTTATGCCTCTTGTCCTGAGCTCATGATCCGCTATCTTCATTATATCTTTTATCTGCTTGATACCCGACGAAACAGCTGAAAAGGAAATAAACCTGCTTTTTGTCCTGGTTGCTATTATTCTTGCAAGAGTTGTCTTGCCTGAGCCAGGCGGGCCCCAGAAAATAATAGAGTGGAGACGGTCGCTCTCTATAATGCTCTGCAGAACATTCCCCTCACCAATAAGATGCTCCTGTCCTACAAATCCGTCAAGACTGGATGGACGCATCCTGTCAGCAAGCGGGATCCCGGAGATTACTTTTTTTGAAATATTGGAACTGAGATCATCAAAAAGAGTCAAAATCTATCCTTTGATCGTTTTGACATAGATCTTCCGGCTCCTGGGACCATCGAATTCACAGAAAAAAATACCCTGCCAGGTACCGAGTACGAGGCTGCCATTCTCGATTATTATAGTGAGTGTCGTCCCCATAATAGAAGATTTGACATGGGAGTCTGAATTGCCTTCGGTGTGGGTATAGTTTTCACTTCTCGGAACCATGGTTTCCAGCTTTTTTATAATATCAAGCTTAACAGAAGGATCTGCATTTTCATTTATAGTAACACCCGAAGTGGCATGGGGTACATAAAGACAGCAAATTCCGCTCTCGACCCTTGACCTGGAAACAGCTGCACTGACTTCTGCGGTTATGTCGATTAGATCATTCCGCTTGCTTGTGTCGAATTCGAGAACTTCTAGCATTAGCAACCTTTCCTGTATAAAGAGTAATAGTAGTAAATAAAATTTTACTTGTAATCTTGCACTATATTATAT
>CAYRTF010000253.1:0-2180 GCA_964427165.1 uncultured Actinomycetota bacterium
TTATTATTATTGATAACATTAAATAACTTGGATTTGATGCTATAACATAAGGGTTGCCGGTAATATCTATTATATTTGTAGGATCCGGGAATCTTATTCCAAAAGCCTGCAAATAATATATATTATACAGCTTCTCAACATCGATCCTTTCAAGAATAATAATAAAAGGTTTGACGAGGGGGAGGAAGAAAAAAAGGATCCTGATGTTGGAATCTTTTATGCGGAAAATAAAAAGAAATAAAAGAACCAGTACAAGAACTACAAAACTATCATAGATAATTGGTAATACATAGTTAGTTAAAATACTTAAAAAAAACATAAAATTTTCCTTTCAGAAAACTTTATATATTTAAATACTGATTATTGCAAGAAAAAAGTGCTTTATTTCTTGGATTTATCCAGTTTTTTTATAAGTTTCTCAATACCCTCTGTGGAAAGATTTTCACTGTCAGAAAGAAACCTGAATATCAGCTCCCTTGATGCTCCTTCAAGCAGGGTATCTGCTACTGTCTCTATAATACTTCTGGAGAGTTCTTCCTTGTCAACTGCTGCAGAATAAATATATGTTTTTCCTATCCTGTTCTGCTTGAGTATGCCCTTTTCAGCCAGTGTTGTCATGGTTGACATAACTGTAGTATAAGGTGTAAACCCACTCTCCCTGGTTCCCACTTCTTTTCTCAGCATTGCTTCATGTACTTCCCTTACTGTAACTTCCTTTTTTTCCCAGACTATTTTCATTATGCCTGCTTCAAGATTGCTTATGCTGTTTAGACCGCCTATTCCGATCTCTGATGAATACTTCTTATTTCTACTATTTTTTTTCATTTTTTTACTGGTCCTTACAAATTTATTAAAATATCTAAAAATCCCTTAGTACCTCATAATGTATAACATATTTTTTAAAATAGCAACTAATATATTCCACTATTATATTCATTGGTTATTTTATATTTATTGACAAATAATACATAATTTGATAAATATTGATTAAATGATATACTATAATTTAATATATAGATTAATAATATTATACTAAAAATTAGTATACATAATATATAATTATGCTTTTAAGGGAAATACATAAAGTTAGCATTACTGTACCGGGTTCTGAACGACCCTCTTTAAAGCTATTAAAAAAAAGTATTGATGAACTCATTTTAAGGGAAAACAAGGATCAAGAGTTTTTTTTAAAAGTCTGCAGGGAAATAGTAAAGATAGAAAATTACCGGTTTGCCTGGATCGGCATTGCAAAAAAGAATAAAGCCGGGGATATAGCAAAGATAGAACCGGTCGCACATTATGGTTCAAGTGGCCCTGCGGACAACCTCCTGGATTCTCTTTTAAAAGATATTAATTCCAAAGAGAGAACTTCCCAACTATCTGTCATGACCAAAAATCATGAAATAAAAAGATATAATAAACCCGGATCGCCAGCAGCAGATACCGGAGAGGATCTGATGCTTAAAAACAATTTTTTATCATCAATACTCATACTTTTAAAATATAATGACTGCATCCTGGGGTTAATAAATATTTTTTCTGACCATAAGAACTCTTTCAAGAAGCTGGAAAGCAGGACCCTCCTAAGGATCGCAGATAATCTCTCAAACGATATAAGAGGACTGGAATTAGAAATAGAGTTAAAAGATACAATGGAACAGCTTCAAAGGGCACTTTATGAGACTATTGATGCCATAACACTCATGAGCGAGATAAAGGACCCTTACACTTCCGGACACCAGAAGAGGGTCGCAATTATCTCAAGTGCAATTGCTACAGAACTCGGGCTTTCAAAAGATATGATAGATGGTATTTACGTGGCAGGTCTTCTCCATGATGTAGGCAAGATCTCAGTTCCTAATGACATCCTCGCAAAACCCGGAAAACTTAATGAAGGTGAATTTATAATCATTAAAAACCATCCTATTGTCAGCCATAGCATCCTGGAACATATCGAGTTTCCCTGGCCCATAGCAAGCATAGTAACCCAACACCATGAAAGAATAAACGGATCAGGGTATCCTTATGGAATACTGGGTGATAAAATGTCAGTTGGATCAAGGATACTTTCAGTGGCAGATGTTGTAGAGGCAATGACGGCCCACAGACCATACAGACCTGCTCTTGGATTGAAGAAGGCGCTTTCTGAGATAGAGGGTAACAAAGGAATACTTTATGAC
>CAYRTF010000254.1:0-940 GCA_964427165.1 uncultured Actinomycetota bacterium
GTGATTATGAATAAGATGATATCCAAGATCCTGTCCTGGTATAGAAGCGAAAATCCTGGGACAATAAAAAATCTATACAGGATGCTTGCAAGCGGCAGACTGGGAGGTACGGGAAAGATGGTCATACTCCCGGTGGACCAGGGTTTTGAACATGGGCCCGCAAGGAGCTTTGCACCCAATCCGGAAGGATATGACCCTGCCTATCACGCGGCACTTGCAGTTGAGGCGGACCTGAATGCCCATGCCGCCCCCCTGGGATCGATGGAGGTGCTGGCACCGGAGTTTGCGGGCCAGATACCGCTTATCCTTAAAGCCAACAGCCATGATGTTTTAGACAAAAGTCCTGATCCTGTTCCGGCAATAACCGCATCGGTGGAGGATGCTATAAGGCTCGGTTGTACCGCAATAGGATTTACTATTTATCCTGGAAGCGTTCATTTCAAGCAGATGTATGAAGAAGTAGGAGAGATGGTTCTTGAAGCAAAAAGGGAAGG
The DNA here is from genome assembly GCA_964427165.1 of uncultured Actinomycetota bacterium. Lineage (GTDB taxonomy): Bacteria > Actinomycetota > Humimicrobiia > Humimicrobiales > Humimicrobiaceae > M55B120. The sequence continues at coordinate 495 of CAYRTF010000254.1, forward strand.
CCTGGTAGCTGTAATATGGTCCTATCCCAGGGGCTCAAATCTTTCAAAGGCTGGAGAAACAGCAGTGGATGTAGTTGCTTATTCGGCCCAGATCGCTGCCCAGCTCGGGGCACATATTATAAAGGTAAAACCCCCTACCGAACATATTGAGCTTGAAGAAGCGAAAAAAGTCTATGATAAATACAAGATACCGGTAAGTACACTGGCAGAAAGAGTCAGGCATATAGTCCAGAGCGCCTTTAACGGTAAGAGGATCGTCATATTTTCAGGCGGAGCGGCAAAGGGAAAAGAAGAGGTGTTTGAAGAGATAAGACAGTTAAATGCCGGCGGAGCTTTTGGATCCATAATCGGGAGGAATTCGTTTCAAAGACCCAGAAAAGAAGCACTCAAGTTCCTGGATGAGATCCTTGGTATCTATGAAGGTAGATAAAATAGTCAGATACAGA
>CAYRTF010000254.1:950-2160 GCA_964427165.1 uncultured Actinomycetota bacterium
ACTTAAATATTACGTGCTTTCCGGATCCTTGTTTTATGCAAAGTAGTTCATGAGCTCATGAAGCTTATAGGCAATAAATATTTCCACAGCTGTAAGAACAGAAGCGATAACTGTGGGGATTATCAGATATTTACTAAAAAGCCTGTCTGCTTTCTGTGAAAAGAAAGGGATGAGATAGACCATAACAAGACTGACAAAGAAAAAGGTAAAAACTACTGAAAGCGAAGAAAGATAATAATAGAAACCTCCAAGGAAATCAAATCTGAAGAGGGTAAATATTATAAAGACTATAAGGCTAGAGGCAAAGATAATAAAAGTAAAAGGTTTCCTGAAGGCTCTTTCCTTTGAAGGATTCCTGTAATACTGGAAATTAAATACAGGATATAGAACAGCCATAATAGAAGCGCCGCATAAAAACCCTGTAGAAAACCTTATTATATTATTTGTCATATACAGCCCGAGATAAGAAGCAAGGCCATCTATGATCGTAGAAAGGAAAAAAACCGCAAGGATGATAAGGACATAAAGCGGCGGCAGCTCGCTCTGCTTTTTTCTAAACATTAAAAACAGGATAACTGCAGAGATCAAAAAACCTATATATATGCCTGCGCAGCGCGAGCAGATAGGAGAGATTATATTTCCAAATACAAGGCTCCTGGAATCCAGCTGGTGGCATACAGAAAATCCGATTATTTCCATCAATATTTTAAACAATTTTTATTATTCCCTTTCTTCCCCACATAACCTTCCAACATTTACTTTGAATATTGTATCAGCTATTGCAGGTTTTTTTATATTCAAAAGGCAAATATTATAAAAAAGTGGGAAAAATCCAGCTATTATATGACCAATATTCAATAAAATCATAGTTTTATAATATCAATACTGATAGAATTAAAATGATATTTTAATGAAAGATCTATAGGGAAAATGCTTTAAGCTAATGGTTGCAATTGCCATTCCAGACTATGAATTAGGAAATTATTTATGACATATGATTTTCATACCCATACGTTTCTTTCAGATGGTACCAGCAGTCCTATCGAACTTATCAGGTTTGCCTATGCATATGGATATAAATGTATCGGAATAACAGATCACGGAAGTTATTCAAACCTGGAACGTGTGATTGGATCTGTAAAAAAGGATTGCGAGCTGGCAGAAAAATACTGGGATATAATAGCTATACCCGGGGTCGAACTGACAAATA
>CAYRTF010000255.1:0-2143 GCA_964427165.1 uncultured Actinomycetota bacterium
ATATAACATAAACAGTAAACTTTATTTTTTATCTTTTCTTAGAAAAGTAGGGACATCAAGGTAATCATCATCTATTGATCCAAAATCATCATCCGGGAATCTATCGAGTTTGGCTTCTTCTTTATCTTCCAATATCTCTTTTTCAAATATATCAAGTTTTTTATTGATATCTGTTTTTTCTCCAGTTTTTTCTTCTTTGCCAGAGCGCGAAATCTTATCTTTTGTAGATGAAAAGCCGGTTGCGATTATCGTTACCTTGATCTTATCATTCATTGCTTCATCTATTACCGAACCAAAGATAATATTGGCATCCGGACTGGAGGCATTCCTGATTATTTCGGCTGCCTCATTTATTTCAAATAATTTCAAGTCAGGGCCGCCGGAAATGTTTAAGAGTATTCCTGTGGCGCCATCGATCGATTCTTCTATCAGAGGGCTGTTTATTGCATTTTGAGCTGCTTTTATGGCTCTATTGTCTCCTGAAGCGATTCCCTCGCCAAGAAGTGCATTTCCTGCATCCTGTATTATTGATTTAACATCTGCAAAATCAAGATTTATAAGACCCGGCAAAGTTATTAAGTCTGTTACTCCCCTGACCCCGGCTTTTAAAACATTGTCAGCCAGCTTAAACGCATTGAGAAGAGTGGTATTATCATCAGCTATTTCAAGCAGCTTATCATTCGGTATGATTATAAGGGTGTCTACCAGGGGTCTTATGATTTTTATACCTTCCTCTGCCTGGGCCATTCTTTTCCGTCCTTCAAAAGCAAATGGTTTTGTGACAACGGCAACAGTAAGACATCCGGACTCCCTGGCCGCTTTAGCTATTACAGGGGCAGCTCCGGTACCGGTTCCCCCGCCTTCTCCAAGGGCGATAAAAATCATGTCTGCATCTTTGACCGTTTCCTTTATCTCATCAAGAGACTTCTCTGCAGCCATTTTTCCGATTTCTGGATTTGATCCGGCGCCAAGTCCCGTCTCACCGACCAATACTTTCCGATCCGCATTAGACATCATCAAAGCCTGCGCATCAGTATTGATGGCAACAAATTCACATCCTGTCAAATTGTCCTCCATCATCCTGTTTATTGCATTGCTGCCGCCTCCTCCAACGCCCAGTACTCTTATAACGGCATAATAGCTTTTATCAAAATCCAAAGTCACCTTAATACCCCCTGTATTAATTTTTTAAAATTTTTGAAATGAAACTCCTAAATCTATCTAAAAATCCGCCACTCTCAATACCTTCCTCATGTTTCTCAAGTTCTGTAAAATTTTCCAGCTGATAAGCATATTTTAAAAGTCCCACACCCGTAGAATAAATAGGATTATTTATGACCTCAGCCGGTCCTTCGACTTCATGGGGAAGACCAAGGCGGACAGGCAGATCAAAGATCGAAGAAGTAAGGGCCTTTAGTCCCTTCAGCTGTGATGTTCCTCCAGTAATAACAACTCCGCATGGTGCAGAATGCATGAATCCATATTCTTCAATTTTTTCTTTTATCAACATCATCATCTCGCGGGCCCTTGAATTTACAATATTGTATAATCTAATATTTAAGGTAGTCTTATTACGGTTGATCTTGATCTCATCCATATTGACCTTGCTTAGGTTTTCATAGAAATTATAATCCACATTCGCATATTTCTTCTTGATATCTTCAGCTTTTGGAAATGTTATATTCAATCCGATCGAAATATCATTAGTTATCAGATTCCCGCCGACGGGCAGACAATATGTAAAGATCATTTTTTTATCCCTATATAATGCAACATCTGTGGTTCCCCCGCCAATATCAAGAAGTATAACGCCACTATCCTTTTCTTCAGGGGTCAAAACAGCTTCACTGGAAGCCAGTGCTTCCAATATAATATCCTGTACTTCTATCTTTGAATTCTTTATGCTGTTTATAATATTACTTATCTGGGAAGACGATCCATAAACCGCTAAGAGCTCAACAGCAAGTTTTCTGGCCGATAGTCCTACAGGGTCTATGATACCCTTTTCATCGTCTATTACAAACTGTTTTATAAGTGTATGGACTATTTCATTGGAGGAGGATATGTTTACCTTGTTTGCCTGGGTCAAAAGCCTGTCTACATCGATTTTTCTTATCAGATGATTGGGAGAATTTATGCTTGT
>CAYRTF010000256.1:0-2137 GCA_964427165.1 uncultured Actinomycetota bacterium
AGATCTCTTCCCTCAAGCACCCATTTTTTAAGGCGGTGTACGCAGTATGTGTGGCGGAAGTCTTGAATTGTGGGACCATGTCCGCTATGGGGGATGCCGGCACTCCATAGATAATCACGGAATCTATGATAAGCAGTATTTCTATCCAGCCTTAATCCTGAAGGGCTTTTAAAAAAGATAGTATCATTGCTGCTAAAAACATGAACCGCCTTTAGATAATCCCTGCATCTTCCTGTCAGGCTACCCGCCATGGGGACCAGCCTGTCTTTGCCGTTTTTGGAACCGAGTATAGTTATGATTCCTTCTTTTGTATCTACGTCTTTCAGTTTAAGGTTTAGTGCTTCAGATATCCGGAGGCCGCAGCCATATATCATCCTAAACATAAGAGGATCCACCAGGTGGCGGTTGGTCAATGGGTGGGAAGGATACCCGTCTATGGCTTTAAAGAGGCGGCCAAGCTCATCTTCTGAATAGATATATGGGCCGTATGCGGTTCTTGCCGGTGCAGATATTTTAGGGCATATATAAGACTTATGGCCGTTCTGGCACAAGAATTTACCAAAATCATTTAAAAGCAGTGCCTTATCGTAGCGTCTTGAACCCCTTTCATAGTAGAATCCATATATGAAGCCACGGGCAAGCTTGTGGGTCAAGGACTTGCCTGAAAACCCTGTTTCTGTGCAGTACCTGTCAAATGACTCCATAAGCTTTGTCTGTTTTCCGTATTTAAAGCCGGACATCTTTTTAAGTCTTAGAAACATCTGCATCTTATCCGCCAGAGAGCTTTGGTACTCATACCTACTTTTCACAAGACACCTCCTCCGGATCCATTATGCAGTTTCTTAAGCCTTTTATGTCTACCTTAATATATATGCTTGTCGTATTGATATTCTGATGTCCCAGGGCTTCAGAGATAACGGGCAGCGGTGTACCTTTTTCCAGCATGAGGCTTGCAAGTGTACTTCTAAGGGAATGAAGTCCGTGTTTCTGGCCGCGCATTAGGATACCGGCTTTATTCATATACCCTGACAGCATTTTATCAAGAGAATTACCATCAGAAAATCCGTTGTAGGGGGCGTTATGGCGGATAAATAAATTATCAGATATTGTCTTGGGGCGTCCATTTTTAAGGTAATCGATAATTGCCCAGCCGATGTCCTCGAGCAAGGGAAGCTCCAGTGACTGTCTTGTCTTCTGCGTGACTATAGTCAGTAGTTTTCGGTCCCAGTTAAGGTCTTCCATCTTAAGGCTTCGGATATCGCCTACCCGCAGGCCAAGGCGGACCACAAGCAGTATTATCGCATAGTCGCGTTTCCCTGTTGGGTTTTTCCTGTCGATAGCGCTGAGCAGCTTTCTTACATCACCGCCCTTCCATACCGAAGGAATAAATGCATCGCGCATAATCCTTACCTTTGGCAGACAGCCTGAAATATCAACTATCATATAGTTTTCCTGATGAAGGAAAGTAATGTAATTGCGGAGAATTGAGACAATAGCTGCAATAGTACTGGTATTGTTTTTACTGTAAGAGGATATAAATTTTATCAGGTGGCGGCTGGTTATCCCATTTGAAGAATCTACTGTCTGATCATCCAGAAATATTAGAAATTTTTGCAGCGTGTAAAATATGGATGTATTTGTCCTTGGACTGTATCCTCTCAATATGCAGATCTCCCTAAAAGCTTTATACTCTTTTGTAAACTGGACCGGGCACTTAAAAGGTTTCTTTGAGGATCTTTTTTTAAAGGATATCCTGCCATACTCCAGGTAATCCCATAAAACCTGGAGCGCTCTTAAGAAAGAGCTTGCATTTATTGGCTGCCTGCAGTACATATCTTCAATCTTTAGCCCGAACTTGTAATTGATAAATTCAAGACCGATACTAACTGAATAATCTTTAATCCCCCTTTCTCTGGTATACTTTAGCAGGCTGTCATAGCATTGCCTGTAACGGTTAATGGTATGACGGGAATAGTTTTGCTGCTTAAGACCAGCAAGGATCATCTTTGTTGCCTTTTGGATTTTTAGTTTCTCTTCCAAGGTAAGCTCCTTTCGTCTGAAATATTGGAGCTTATTATATTCTAATATGGGGAGTGTTTTGACTTAAGATGCCGCCAGTACTGGGTTTTTATCAAAG
>CAYRTF010000257.1:0-2137 GCA_964427165.1 uncultured Actinomycetota bacterium
TTGTAAGTAATGGGGATATCAAATTTAAGCCGTATTATATTGCACATACAAAGATTCAGACTCTCGCTCTACTGGATGATAAATACAAAGGTTCGAATTGGTTGCACTGGCGGAGAGGGAGGGATTCGGTCTTTCGTCTCACTACGTTCGCTGCAGAGCCGCAGACTCCCTCACCTTCGGTTCAGTCCGTCTTTTCGAATCCAGACAACATGGATCCACCATGTTGCCACTTACTACCTCTGATATAGTTTGATTTATTACTTTGGTTTGATTTGGCGGAGAGGGAGGGATTCGAACCCCCGGAAGGCATAAACCTTCAATGGTTTTCAAGACCATCGCAATCAACCAGACTCTGCCACCTCTCCTGTGGATAGCAATGTCAAATTATAGCATAAAAAAATAATTATTAAATAGGATCAGGAACGGTGCAATCGATAAGCTTTGGTATGGTTTCAGATGTGGCATAGCGGCTATTTCCTGATACGTTTTATTTAAATTTATTTTATTTGCTGTTTACTCAATGAAGTTATTTATTAGATATATAATAATCGAAAAACCTGTTACCTATTATTGTTTATTAGTGATTTTCTTCACACCGCCCATATATGGCACCAGGACATCCGGAATTGTGATGCTTCCGTCTTTATCCTGGTAATTCTCATATATTGCAATCAGAGTGCGCCCCACGGCACATGCAGTAGAATTCATGGTGTGAACAAGAGCCTTTTTCTTTCCATCCTTAAACTTTATATTTAATCTTCTTGACTGGAACTCAGTGTCATGGCTGCAGGATGCCAGTTCCCTGTAATTTTTCTGTCCCGGAAGCCAGGCCTCCAGATCATATTTTTTAGCATTGGGCGTCCCTATATCCCCGGTGCACATATTCATCATCCTGTAATGAAGCCCAAGGCATTTCATTATCTCCTCCAGTGTTTCCCTCAAAGACTCATATTCTTCCCAGGACTTATCCGGGTGTGAAAATATAAACATCTCAATCTTATCAAACTGATGTACCCGAAACATTCCGCCCATATCTTTTCCATAAGTACCGGCTTCCCTTCTAAAGCATGTTGAAAAGGCCGCATATTTTAGCGGGAGTTTGCTTGCATCTAGGAATTCTCCACCATGGTATGCACAGAGAGGTACTTCTGATGTACCGATAAGATAAAGATCATCCAGTTCTGTCTTGTAGTACTGAGATGCTTCCACCGGAAAGAACCCGGTTCCATACATTGCTTCCTCCCTTACAAGAGTTGGGGGGACAAGCGGCATAAATCCTTTCGCTGACAGGGTATTTAATACAAATTGTACAAGGGCAAACTCCAGCAGCACACCCTCATTTTTTATATATACAAAACGGGACCCTGAAACCTTCCTGGCTCTCTCTTCATCAAGGATATCAAGTGCTGTTCCAAGCTCGATATGGTTTTTAGGCTCAAAGTCAAATTCAGGCTTATCGCCATTTATAGAATGAACCACATTACCGCTTTCGTCCGGGCCCACAGGAGTCGTCTCATGAGTCAGATTTGGATAAGCGGAAAAATGGATCTTGTATTGCTTTTCGAGCTTCTCCAGCTTTTCTTCATATTCTTTGAGGCTGGAATTTATCTCCTTCATCTCCGCTATGACCTTCGTCTTTCCCTCACCTTTAAGAGCAGGTATTATCCTTGATGCATCATTTTTTTTCGCCCGGAGTCCGTCTACTTTGTGTGCCAGCCTTCTCTTTTCACTGTCCAGGGAAATACCCTGAGCGATGTCTATCTTCATGCCTCTTTTTTTTATTTCAGCATCATAGATCCCTGGATCTTTTCTAAACAGTTCGATATCGATCATAAACTATTACCTCTATCCTATTTTTCATCAAACAGCTATATGTCAGGGTATAAATATTAGTTCCACCTTGGATATGAACCTAAAATTTTTACAAGATACACTGTTTTTCTTAGTACTTCAAGCGCCTCGAAGATCTCCCTGTCATGAAGGTGTCCGTCTATGTCTATGAGGAATACATAATCTCCGAGATCCTTTTTTGCCGGTCTTGATTCAAGCCTGGTAAGATTGATATTTCTTTCAGCAAACTCTTTCAATATAGTAAACAGGCTGCCCGGTTTATCTTCTTCAAGAAAGCAAACTATTT
>CAYRTF010000258.1:0-2132 GCA_964427165.1 uncultured Actinomycetota bacterium
GAGCCCCGGGGTAAATCTTTCGACAACCGGCACCACTATATCAATAATAGCAGCCATATAATCAGGTTCCTTTGTGCCCGGCACAAATGGGAAGTTAAGATTATACCCTTTACCTCTGCCATCCCCCATCTCATTAAAATCGCCGGACCCCGGATAATGCGGATACTGGTGAAAAGAGATATAAAAAACACTTCCATCATCATAAAATACCTCTTGCGTACCATTTCCATGATGTGCGTCAAAATCGATTATCGCTATTCTTTCAATTCCATATCTTTTTTGTGCATATTTTGCTCCCAGGGCAATACTATTAAAAATACAGAATCCGCTTCCCCTGGATGAAAAAGCATGATGTCCCGGGGGTCTTGCAGCAAGGAAGAACTTATTAAATCCCGGGTTTGGTCCAAAAATAAGGTCCAGCCCCTTAAAGCAACCCCCCGCTCCGAGAACCGCACTCTTAAATGTATATTTATTGACACCGGTATCCATATCCAGAAATGAAAGTCCGCCGCCGGAAGATAGTTCTCTGACCATATTGATATATTTTTCGGTGTGTACCATGGCCAGCTGTTTTTCATCAGCCTCTTCCGGGGGAACAATGTCTATGCTGTCACTATATTGCCATTTTCCCAAAGCATCCATAATAGAGACAAGTCTGCCTGGATTTTCAGGATGTGATGGACCATTCTCATGTTTTAGAAAAAAATCATCATAGATAAAATACATATTTATTTCCCTGCCCGATAGAAGTCCTCGTCACTTTACTATATATTCAGTAATAGCATCCGCAATATTCTTGCCTATTTTTTTCTGATATCCGGTACGCTCCAGATCTTTTTTCTGCTTTTTATTGGAAATAAAGGCCGGCTCCACCAGTACGGAAGTCATCGATGTGTTTTTAAGGATAGCGTAGCTCGAACCGTGCACCCTGCAATCAAGTATTTTAAGACCTTTTACCAGCTTGTCCTGTATCATATTAGAAAGTTGGGATCCTTCGATCGAATAAGACTTCAGGCCCTTAAAATAATAACAGCTGCATCCATTTGCTTCTGTGTCTGAGGAGTGACTGAGATTTATGCTAATAAGATAGTCTGCGCCACTTTTATTTGCATTTTCTATCCTATCAAAGAGAAAGACCCCATGGCTTTCCTCACCGCTGGTCGTGGCCATTACTTCAAAGCCAGCCGAATTCAGCTTATCTCTGCAAAACCCCATAATATTTCTGCATATATACAATTTTTCTTTTAAAAATCTAACATCTACTCCATCGTCCGCTCTACCTTTATCTTCAGGGCCAGTGCTGAGATCAAGGATTATGCTATACCTGCTATTTAGTTTTCCTTTCCCGCTATTTTTTATATATGGAAAATTAGATGTTTTTTTGGAGACTATTATCCTCTGGATGCTTTTTAGGTGATGGAGTGTCTGCTTGCCCATTATTCCATCATCATCAACATTCATATTGTCCTGGAATTCAACAAGAGCCCTGCGCGTTTTTTCGCAAAATATACCATTTTCATCAAAAGGATAAAAACCAAGTGTCTTTAACCAGAGTTGAAGGGTCTTTACATCATCCCCCCTGAATGGAGGATTCTTTAAATATAGAAAACGGTCCCCTATTTTATAACCTGCATCTACAAGCTCCTGCCAGGTCTCCTGATCTACTATGCCGCTTACAAGAAGTCCCCTGTCCTGCTGGAACTTTTTTACTGCATCCTCTGTACAGCCTCCATATATACCATCTATATCACCGGTGCCAAGATCATAATCCAGAAGCTTAAGCCTCTGCTGGAGATCCGTTACCTTTGCGCCCATTGAATTTTTCTTCATTATCTCAACTTTCAAAATATGGCGCCCCTATTCAAGGAAATACTTATCAACATACATTGAAGCAACCGCACCATCAGATACAGCAGTGATCACCTGTCTTAAAGGAGTTACCCTTACGTCACCTATTGCATATATCCCTTCATGTGAGGTCTTCATAGTAGTATCAGTTATTACAAATCCCTTTTCATCGGTATTTACAAGGTCCTTTATAACTTCCGAGTTTGGCTGCAGGCCTACATATTCAAAAACAGCACCGACTTTCAGTTTTCTTGTGCTGCCGTCATTTTTATTCTTTATAATAA
>CAYRTF010000259.1:0-2129 GCA_964427165.1 uncultured Actinomycetota bacterium
CGGGATCACCTTTATGAGCTTTCCGTGTATTTTTCTAAAATCCCTTTTACTCTTAAAATATGTCCTTATATATTCACCAGAGGTCCCCGACAATACCCCGCTTTCCCTGTCACGCCTCTCACATATTACCAGAAGTTTCTTTTCCAGTTTATTATTTAAAAAATCATCCCTTAAGCTATCACCCAGTCTGCGCAGTTTTTCGCTCCTTTTAGTTTTTTGGCGGGAATCCACCTGTTCTTTCAGCTTTGATGCGATAGTGCCCGGTCTCGGAGAATATTTAAAAACATGAAGCTTACTGAAATTAAGTTCTTTTACAAGTGAAACAGTATCCATAAAATCAACATTTGATTCACCCGGAAAACCAGCCATAATATCTGTAGTTATGGCAATATCTGGAAGTATTTCCCTGACTGCCTTGATCCTCTGTGTAAAATAATCTCTATCATAGGGGCGCCCCATAGCTTCAAGTATCCTGTTGCTCCCGCTCTGCAGCGGTATATGAAGATGAGGTGCGATCCTTATGCTATTATTTTTAATCACTTCAAGCAATCCTGCAGTAACTTCGTTTATCTCAAGTGAGCTTATCCTTATTCTTTTTATCTTTGTCCTGTCAAGAATTTTTGTGATGAGCCGACTCAGCCCATAAACACCGGCATCGTCTTCTCCCGGTTCCATAACTTTAATGTCTACCCCATACTTTCCAATATGTATCCCTGTAAGCACTATTTCCTCATAGCCCATCCCTTCAATATAGCAGGTCTTGTTTATAATATCTGAAAGATCAGTACTTCTATATCTTCCCCTGACCCTGGGCACAATACAATAGGTACAGTTCTGTTCACATCCGTCCTGGATCTTGATCAGGGGTCTTGAGTGCAAAATACCGGTCGGCTGCTCTCCTTCACTCATTTTTCTGCTGCAGTCAGTCCCAGGGGTATAGCTGACGGATGATCCTTTTGGGCCCTTGACGTCTGCAAGCCCTAAAATAAGTTCAGGGATATTATCTTTACGGTCATTATTCACTATATGATCCACACCTGAATTCTCCAGAAAATCACTATTGCTGCCAGTAAAGCACCCCGTTACGATTATTTTCGCTCTGGTATTATTATTTTTTATCCTTCTTATCAGCTGTCTTGTTTTCCTGTCGCTTTCAGCAGTTACCGTACAGGTATTTATTATGCAATAATCAGGATCTTCACTGAAATCCACCCTCTCAAATCCAAATCCGGCCAATTCTTTTGATATGTCGTCAGATTCACAAAGATTTACCTTGCAACCCAGTGTATTTATAGAAAATCTTATCATATATAATATTTGATCTAGTCTTGCTTGTTTGATCTCACCAAGAAATCCAGGACCGATAAAAAATAGATAGATGCAGTCTCGGCCCTCAGTATATTCTTCCCGAGACCGGTAATGACCGCTCCCTTTGTTTCAAGAAGGCTGATCTCATCTTCTGAAAGACCGCCTTCAGGACCTATCAGGACCCCGATATCTGCAGGTGGTTTAAGTGATGCCAGATGTGCGGCCAGCTCGCTTCCATCTTTAGCGGATGCAGCTTCATGAGGCACATAGAACAAATTACAGGAAGAAGGATCAATATTTGCAATTTTTACAGATTCACCTATCAGGCATCTTGACTGCCTCTTACATTGCTTGGCAGCTTCATCTGCGATATTTTGCCACCTGTGAAGCGCATTTTTTTTATCTGAAATATCCGGCACCACTCTGGAACTGATGACCGGAACAATACTATCGGCACCTATCTCAACCGATTTCTGGATAACAAACTCCATTGCATTTTTCTTAAGAACACATTGAAAAAGTATCTTCCCAAACCTGCCCTTTCCAAGAGCATTCTTTTCCTCGATTTCGAAAAGACCCTCATCCTTATCAATACTTAAAGTCTTTGCACGGTAGACGGATCTTTTATCATCAGAGAAATATACTATATCCCCGGGTTTACACCTTAAGACCCTGCAAAGGTGCCTTAATTCATTTCTATCAGACAATATTATTCTGGACCCGGTAACCTGGGACGGGCTAATAAAAAAATAAGGATGACTCTTTGTTTGCTGTTTAATTAAGGATAATAAAAAACTTTAGGAAACTTCTCCATCAATTTA
>CAYRTF010000260.1:0-2104 GCA_964427165.1 uncultured Actinomycetota bacterium
GCGATGGAGAGATTATGGCAAAGCATGATATCGGCCTCATCGGTCTTGCAGCCATGGGACAGAGTCTTGTCCTCAACATGGAGTCAAAAGGTTATTCGGTTGCGGCATATAATAGGACCGCCGGGCGGACCAGTGAGTTTGCTGGAGGCAGGGCCAGGGGTAAAAATATATTTGCTGCCTACAACCTGGAAGAATTCGTAGCTTCCCTCAAAAAACCGCGGAAGATAATGCTTATGGTAAAGGCGGGAAACCCTGTAGATGAAAATATTGTTGCCCTGGTTCCTCTTCTCGATAAGGGGGATATTATTATTGATGGAGGGAACTCATACTTTGAGGACACCATAAGAAGGGACAGGGAACTTCAGGCCAAGGGAATCCTGTATAATACTCCAGCTGGCATCGCCTGTAATGGTATCGGCCCAGGTAGCGGCGCAGCAGAGAGACTATTTTGGCGCTCATGGATATTTTAAGCTCAATAAAAGTGATCCAGCTATAAGATTAAAAAGCGACGGTTCCTATCAGGAGTATCATACTGAGTGGATGGAAGATGGCCGTCCCGAGAAGAAGATCTAAAAAAAGTATTTTATATTTTCATTAAGAAAGATATGGATAGAAAAATAACAGGCAAACAGCCGAATTCAAAGATGTGCTTTATCTGCGGTCTCAAGAACAATATGGGTCTCAAGGCCGCTTTCTACGAGACTGATAAAAATGAGCTAATCGCAGTCTTTAAACCTTCCCAGGAGCATCAGGGATACCCCGGAAGGCTTCATGGGGGAATAGCTGCTGCAATACTTGATGAGACGATCGGCAGGACAGTGACCATAGGGAAAGATGCAGATATATGGGGAGTCACTCTGGAGTTTTCTATAAAATTTAAAAAACCGATACCGCTTGAAGAGAAGCTCAGGGTCGTGGCAAAGCTGACAGAGGATAACCGCAGGATATTTAAGGGAACAGGGGAGATAGTGCTTCCTGATGGTGAAGTGGCTGCAGTAGGCGATGGTAAATATATGAAACTTCCGATAGAGAAGATCACGGATTTTGATAAAGATGAAAATGAGTGGAGGGTCGTAAGCTCCAGTGATGACCCGGACATGATCCAAATATAAAATGCGGACCCCGTTTTATCTGTTTACAAGATTAAGCAATTCGATTTCTTGACACATGAACCGGAGCTCACTATAATAGTTTTGAGCATATGTCCATAATAAATATAGCATTGCTAAGGATATCATAAAAGTTAAAGGCGGTTAAATGGATAAAGTGTCTGAAGACGAAAATATTAAAAAAAATATGGCGGGGGTTAAAAAAAAGTTTATGATTTTTAGCGGAAAGGGGGGAGTAGGGAAAACAACCACCGCGGTCAATCTGGCCTACTCTATCATGTCTAAAGGGTATAAAGTAGGGCTTTTGGATATAGATATACATGGTCCTGATGTAATAAAGGTTATGGGCCTGGAAAAGGAAAAGCTTACCGGTACCGAAAAAAAGATAGAACCGATCAAGGCTTTTTCTGCCATGAAAGTAATGAGCACCGCTTCAATGCTGGAATCTGAAGATACCCCGATCATATGGCGTGGACCGCTTAAAATAAAATTGATAAAACAATTTTTAAGTGATGTAAGCTGGGGTGATCTTGACTATATGATCATTGATTCCCCTCCAGGCACTGGAGATGAACCACTGAGCATAGCTCAACTTTTGCCGGGCCTGACTGGAGGTATTGTGGTTACTACTCCACAAAATATAGCCACGCTGGATGCCAGGAAAAGTATTAGATTTGCCCAGCAATTAAAGCTTGGCCATATTTGTGTAATCGAGAATATGTCAGGGTTTATCTGTCCCCACTGCGGGGAAAGAATAGATATCTTTAAGACCGGCGGGGGGCAAAGGATCGCGTCCGAGATGAAGGTTAATTTTTTGGGAAGGATCCCTTATGATCTGCAGGTTATGAAATTAAGTGACGATGGCCGTGTTTATCTCAAAGATAACAAAAATGGAACATTGGTCAGTGAAGCTTATGATCATATATCCAATAAAATTATTAATTTAAATTGAGGTAAAAGGTTTTTAAGCTTAATCAAAGGAGAAAATAAATTTG
>CAYRTF010000261.1:0-2069 GCA_964427165.1 uncultured Actinomycetota bacterium
TTTTAAAGAGATTGAGGCATGAGGAAGAAGCGATACCGTAGTATCGGTGATGACGAAAAACGAAAATATGTATAAAAATAGCGACTGCCCGAAGGGTTGGACAATAAAACAGCAATCTGCTTCGTTAAATCTCCCAGAAAATGTGGTACATTGCCTGAATCGATTTGCCTTGCATCTTACTATTTTATTCCAACAAGCCAAGATCCAGTTCTTGGACAGGCTCCCAGTTATTTGAATATCTGTATTACCTCATAAAAAGAAGCTGCAATATAAAGTATGATTACAACTGCCAGAGATAAGATAGGAACAGCTTTATTTAATAATCTATATTTATGGACATATTCCCCGCTGCTTACAGTGATGATGCGGTAAAACATTTCGGCGGATGAAAGAATTATAACCTCAACAGGTATGGAAGTACCATGCCTCACAATACCAGAAAAAAGAAAAACAGATATAAATAGCCCCGATATAAAGCTTACCGGAAGGCTCAACCGCAAATATCCCAGCACAAAATATAAAATTGTAGAAATAAAATTCCCGATAAAGATAGTGATAAATACTCTAAAGAATGTCATCTCCTCCGAGTATTCATTGATACCAAAAAACTGCTGCAGGACCTTGAATCTTTCAATAATATAAGCGCTTTGCTCCTTGAAGAAATAATAAAATAAATATCCCAGAGCCGCCCCTGCTGCAAAAAGCCCGATACTTTTCAGTAATATTATCCAGAATTTTTTACCCATTACACTGCCTGTTCCCCCTCAAGGAGTTCTACCATGATACTGCATACTTTGGGATCGAACTGGGTTCCTGAATTCCTTTTGAGCTCATCTATTGCTTCCTGCATAGTCAATGCCAGTCTATATGGACGGTCCGTGGTCATAGCATCATATGAATCTGCTACCATAAGTATCTTTGCATAAAGAGAAATCTCATCACCTTTTATACCGTCAGGATATCCTTTCCCGTCCATCCTTTCATGATGGTGAAGTATTGCAGATGCTTCACTTTTAAGAAAGGTTATTTCTTTTACAATATTATAGCCTACCAATGGGTGTTTCTTTACTTCTTCCCAATCAGCCTTATTAAAGCTTCCAGGTTTATTCAATACGGACAGATCGACCTGTATTTTGCCCAGATCATGCAGATTTGCAAGATTTACAAGCAGCTCACAATCATATTCATTAAGTTTCATCTGGCGTGCTATTTTCCCACTATATTCTGCAACCCTGACAGAATGACCTGCTGTATATGTATCTTTTGCTTCCATGATCTTTACGATCTGCAAAATACTATTGAGTAGAGCCTGTCTTTCCTTCACCCTCAATAGGTATGTATACTGTGCAATTATAAGCGGCAGAGAGGTGAAGAGAAGTGTGAATGGGCTTATCCTGTACAGGAAAGCTATCGCTGTGGCCATAGCAGCCAGAAACAATTGAAATGGTATCAGCCATGCAAAATTGAATATCCATACATTGGCAAAGCTTATCCCTTCATTTATTGATATTGCTTCTGCGGTAAGCATCGTATTAAGGAAGAAAAATATATATGCGGCAGCCAGGACAAATCCTATATTTTTTGCATAGAAAAAATTTATATTGCTTCTATCATAAACGATCTCAAAGACAAGACTTGCTGCACCCATAGATATCAAATACTGTCCAGCATTAAACAGATGCCTGTAATAAGGGACCCTTTTTAGGAACTCCCTTATATTGAAGATCGATATAAAAGTAACGATGATTGCTGTCGATGGACCAAATATGATGAGGCTTGCAAGTGAAATACCGAAATTTACTGAAACACTTCCAGTTTTTGGGAGAGGTGCCGAAAGGTTGTCAGCTGCAAAGATCAAGATACCAAACAGCACCACCCCTAATACTGATACATCCCTGTAGGCAGTAAGTATATAAAATGAAACTGCTATACCTACTAAACAAACCAAAAAAACATATATCTTTAAAATTAGAGTTCTGTCTTTTGCCACTAGTTCTTATGTTCTCTTAACAAATATAATGCATTATACCAAAAATGGATAATTTATTATATTTTCTACCATCTTACTG
>CAYRTF010000262.1:0-2057 GCA_964427165.1 uncultured Actinomycetota bacterium
AAGTATACAGACGCAAAGGAAGCAAATGCTGAAGATTTCAGCGAATATAGCAAATACAAGGATGATTACCGTGAAAAGTTTAGTAAAGATGTGAAAATGAAGAACTTCTACGATGACTTTGAATCCATCTATGATAATGACCAGTTCTGGTCAAAAGTTGCAAAAGACTGTTATAGCTGCGGATCATGTAATCTTTCATGTCCGACATGCTTCTGTTTTAATGTAAAAGATGATATGCAGTTGAACCTTACAACTGGCAAAAAGACCAGGGAATGGGATTCTTGCATGATACCCGAGTACGGACTTGTTGCGGGGGAACATAATTTCAGGCCAAATAAAGAGAACAGGCTAAAACAAAGATACAGATGCAAGCTCAAGACATTCAAGGAAAAATTAGGCAGCTATTCCTGTGTCGGCTGCGGAAGATGTATTGAGGTCTGCATGGCCAAGATCAATATTGCTGATGATATAGATTCAGTTAAGAAAGAGGTGAGCATATAAATGGTTTTAGGATTAAAACAAAAAAGTGAAGCTACCAGTATTTATGTGCCGGAGATCGCTACTATCACAAAAATAGAGCAGATGTCTCCCACGGAAAAATTGTTTGATATAAAGATCGATAATCCTGAAAATCAAAAAACATTTGATTTTCTTCCAGGCCAATTTGTGGAGCTAACGGTATTTGGATTGGGAGAGGCGCCTTTTTCAATACCTTCATCCCCAAACAATAAAGATTGTTTCCAGCTTTGCATAAGGGATGCCGGCAATGTTTCAGGAGCACTTCACAGGATGAAGCCTGGCGACAAGATAGGAATAAGGGGACCATTCGGAAAAGGATATTTTCCATTTGAAAAAATGAAGGGCAAAGACGTCATGATAGTTGCGGGCGGTCTTGGTCTGGCCCCTGTTATGTCTCTTATCCATACCATACTTGAAGACAGGGAAAGCTATAAGAGACTTGTCATCATTTATGGATCCGTAGATCCTGAAAACATACTTTTCAAAAAAGACATTGAGGATTGGAAGGAAAGGGATGATATAGAGCTTTGTCTTACAGTTGACAATCCTGATCAGTCATGGCAGGAAGAAGTCGGAGTTTGCACAAACCTTATTCCTGGTATTAACTGCAGTCCTGATTCATATGCAGTTGTATGCGGCCCTCCAGTGATGTATAAATTTGTTGTTTCAGAATTTGAAAAAAAATGCATTAAACCTGAAAATATTTTCCTTTCCCTTGAAAGAAGGATGGAATGCGGAGTCGGAAAATGCAATCACTGCCATGTAGGGAATAAATTATCCTGTATAGATGGGCCCGTATTCAGTTTATGGGAAATTAGGAATTTAAAGGAGGCTATATAAATGAGTAAGCCAAAAATAGGGATATTCGGATTTACCGGTTGCGGCGGCTGCCAGCTTGAAATATTGAATCTAGAGGACCAGCTGCTTGACCTTTTCGGTGCAATCGAGATCGTTCACTTTACTGAAGCAATAACTGAATTCAGTGATACCTATGAGATAGCTCTGGTAGAGGGTTCGGTTACAACAGAGCATGGTGCCGAGAAAATAAAAAAGATCGGCGACATAGCAAAAATAGTAGTAGCAATGGGTTCATGTGCGGTAAATGGAGGTCTTAATTGCATGAAAAACCTTTATGGTCTGGAAAAAGCAAAGGACCTGGTATATGGTGATAAAAAGGATTGGATTGATTCCATAGAAGTAAAACCTGTAGACGCATATATAAATGTTGATTATTACGCAAGAGGTTGTCCGCCAAACAGGTTTGAGATAGTAGATATAATAAGGTCGCTTATTGTAGGAAGAAAACCGGAAATACCAAATTATCCAGTTTGTATCGAATGTAAAAGAAATGGGAATACCTGTGTTTATGATCTTGGCAAATCGTGTCTTGGACCCATTATAAGGGCGGGCTGTGATTCGAGGTGCCCGAACAGTGTTGAGGGCTGCGATGGCTGCAGGGGGCCTGTCGACGATCCTAATATAAACGCACAAAAAGATCTGCTTGCAGAGTACGGTTTGACTGTCGATGATATAATGGC
>CAYRTF010000263.1:0-2036 GCA_964427165.1 uncultured Actinomycetota bacterium
AAAAAAATATGGATTCTCTGTCTGGCATAGAAGTAGCGTTGAATGATAAGGTTTAAGTCATGGTTCCAATAAGTGATAAAAAAGAAGCGGGAAAAGGCGGGGCGGAATTCCCCCCGGACCCCCTTTCCGCCCCGGCTGCATTTCGGAGCAGGTCTTTGGAAAAAAACCGGAGAGATGATCTTTTTGTTTTACTCAGCCATTATGAAAGCTGGGTGGAATCACTGTGGCAGGTTTTAAAAATCTGGTTGTGGATTTTCTTCAAAAAAAGTTCGAACAATGCCTGAGAAAGCACAGCCGGCCGCTACTTTTCTCCCTTTTTACCTGCCTATTGAGTTTAATTTATAAATTTATCAAATATCTTTTAATACTTCATCCAAAAAGTCTTCTATGTCTCCAAGATGATTTATCAGAATATCATGGAGTACCAGATGATCTATATCCCCGTAGTCATGTGCTATTCGATTCCTGAAGCCTGTCATCTTGATCATTCTATCTACTGTTCTTGCCGATATCATCTTTTTATTATGAAGTATTTCAAATGATTCCGAAAGAGTAGAAGGCCTTCTAAACTCTTTATATGAAATAATCGATTCTGCAAGATCAATAGTTGCCTGAACAGCAAGATAAAGATATCTTTCAACTGCTCCCCGCAAAGTGATATCCCGGGCAAGTTCCTCCTGTTTGGAATCCTTATAATTATCCAGGATAAGTAAATACTTCCTGATCTTGCTTTTTCCTTTTTCAATTACTTCAATTCCTGTCAAAACTATCAAGCCTCTGTAAGTTTATGTTTTCGTAAAAAATAACGGAAATCAAAATAATCATTTAAGATCCCTGGTTCTATAAATACCCTGTATGGTTCTACTTCATAGATTATCCTG
The DNA here is from genome assembly GCA_964427165.1 of uncultured Actinomycetota bacterium. Taxonomy (GTDB): domain Bacteria; phylum Actinomycetota; class Humimicrobiia; order Humimicrobiales; family Humimicrobiaceae; genus M55B120. The sequence continues at coordinate 882 of CAYRTF010000263.1, forward strand.
CCATTCTTTATAATGGAATATTTCATTTCCGGTGCATCTATATGATTTAATATCACTGTATCGACCTTGTCTGTTGAGAGTACCTTGCTGATTTTGCCGGCTATCTCCAGGGAAGTATAATAAGCTTTTATCTTTTCTTCATCTATGTAAAAAGCAAAATCATAATCTGAAAGCGGTCCAGTTTTCCCGGATACCCGGGATCCAAATAAATACACTATTTTCAGACTGTGATACTTAATAAAAATTTTTTTTAGTTTTTCTAATTGTTCCTTTACCATGCTTTTAATTCTACTTAATTTTTTATTTAATGACAAAGATTTATAGTTGAAAGATATCAGCCTGTCTTTAGTCAAACATTGAGAAACTTAGCTGAATCATCTGACTTAAATATACACATTATCAATACCCTGGACATATTTTGAACTTTTAGTCAGGGTGAAGGGGAAGAAATGTGATATTTTTCCTGCTTTATGATCAAGATCCTTGTCGTACTTTATCTCAATAATAATATTATTGTGATCTGTGTGGCGGTATAAAAAATTATTTCTTAGCGGGCGTATATTATAATAAGACATCTTCTGGTCCAATGTAAGGCGGAACTTCCCATCTTTTGTAATAAAATAATGGCGGTAATACCTGTTTACCAGAACCGGGTCCAGGTCGCGCAGATAAAATCTTATTTCATCAGAGAGATGGCCCCCATTTAAAAGTCCCTTAAAATAATTGCTATTAAAATCATCATCCAGTGAAAATGGGGGGAAGCTGTAATATTCTTTTATGCCGATAGATCCGTCTTTTATCTTGAATTCCAGAACCGGTTCTTCCACTTCTCCCATAAGGCTGCCATACCAGCGTATTCTGGCTTTCCGCCTGTTTCTGGCACCGATTACATTTTCATGATAATAGGTCATACCTTTTGTATCCAGATAGATATTATTAATATATCTCGGAGGATAGGGGACAGTGAAGATAGAAGGATGTGATTTGATAAGGGACATCACATGTACCGCACTTAAAACATCAGTCGTAAATTTTCTTTCACAGCGGTAGCTGTCATTCATATTTTTTTCCATATCCTTATCCGTGGTCAATAGATCACCAGATACCTTTATTATCAAGGAATGTTATATCGATCCTATCTGATAATCTTTGCAG
>CAYRTF010000264.1:0-1228 GCA_964427165.1 uncultured Actinomycetota bacterium
GGTAAGGGCCGATCACGGACTAAACCAGCTTCAGGCAGTACAGTCACTAACGGATATTGCGCGCACTAGATGCAGTGATATGGTATCAAAGGGATACTTCTCACACTACAGCCCTGAGGGCACTACATTTTTTAATATCATGAGAAATAGCGGTATCTCATGGACCAATGCCGGGGAAAACCTTGGTAATTCAACTCCTGCAAGCTACGGGAGCCCTTCTGCATTTATAAATGCATGGCTGGACTCACCATCCCACAGAGACAATATGCTTCGGAGCCACTACAAATACATTGGTGTTGGGATCTTGGATGGCGGAGGAAGAAGAGTAGTTACTACTATATTTTTAAACTAGTAAAGATTTATATAGATGTATGGGACGCCTGATAACACCCCGGATGGCAGAGATGCCGCCGGGGTGTTGGGTTTTTGGGAGTCTGTCCGGAAACTGGAGCCCGGGATCAGAATGTAAATATGCCATTTCCCAGAATATAGACTAATGGACCGCCGACTAATAACACGAATGCTGGAAGGATCATGAAAACCAGGGGGACGAGAGTCAGTACAGTTGTCCTCCTTGCTTTTCTTTCAGTAGCTTCTATATTTTCAAAATTTATTTGTTTTGATTTTTGCTCAAGGATCTCATCCAGTGGTGAACCATATTTTTCAGCTTCCAAAAGAACCGCCATTAAATCGGCAAATTGCCTTGATTTATTTTTTTCTATCATATTATTATATGCAGTCTCTTTGCCCAATCCCCAATCTATATCTTTTATATAATCTCTTAAATCAAAACATATCTTAGCCCTGTATTGTTCTACAAGTATCTTAAATGAGTTATAAATATTCTGTCCGGAAAGTACAGCAATTCTAAGAAGGTCTATCATGTATGGCAGCTCAATATCAATATTTACCGATATCCGTCTTGCCTGCCTTCTTATTAAAATATCCGGCAGGAAATATCCGGCCGCGCCGCTTCCTGCCCCCAAAAGCATGCTTAGTATCAGATTATCTCCAAAAATTATTCCTCCTATGGAAAAAAGAATACATAAAAGTATCTTATAGCCTATAAAAGAACCGGGTGTTACTATTATGCCTTCATCTTCTTCAAGTATTTTTAGAATCCGCATATTCAGGATCCCTATTTTCTTTTTAGGGTCATTTATAAAAATACTACCTGTTTTATGGGCAAAAATATTTAATATATTTATCACTTTTTTAATCCCAGTTC
>CAYRTF010000264.1:1238-1693 GCA_964427165.1 uncultured Actinomycetota bacterium
CAGTGCCTGGACTTCTTTTCCTAATATATTTTCTTCCAGGAGAATAATAGCCCCTATATAGAAGGGTTAGGAGCCCAAAGAAAGTAAAGATATAATAAATTAAAAGAATATAATATTTATCCAATTTCTTAACTCCCGGTATCGATGATCTTCTTCATGATGATTATTCCTGCAAGCTCCAGAATACCCCCTACTACCAGAACAATCATACCTATCCCGGAAGAAAAAAAGTCCATAATAATATCGCCATAAAAAATGTACAGTGCTATAAGTGCTATTATTGGAAAGAGGCTTATTATATTTGCTGAATATTTACTTTGAAGAATAAGGGTATTGAGGCGGGATCTGGACTTGAGGTTCTGCCTCAATGTAGAAGATACAGAGTTTAATACTTGCACCATATCCCCGCCTATCCTATTGCATATCTTAAGTCCTGATGTAATGAGCTTCACTTC
>CAYRTF010000264.1:1703-2024 GCA_964427165.1 uncultured Actinomycetota bacterium
TTTTCCACCATTTATTTCATTACCTCAAGGTCAGGATTTATTTCAAGATTTTCCGCTACTTCCTTTAAATGAGTTCCGAGTGGTGCCTCAAATTTTAGCCATGCATTTAAAAATATATAGCGAAGTGTCTTCCCGGCTCTAAGCATTATATTTATATGTCCAATAAAATCTATTAACTGATAGTGAAGCCTGTAGAGCCTTTGCTCTTCCCTGCTTTTAAAAATACCCGAAATAAATACTGTTATGCAAATAGCTATAAAAAATCCAGCCAACACATTACTGAACCACAAAGAAAAAGCGGCCATCAGCAGTATAAAAATA
>CAYRTF010000265.1:0-414 GCA_964427165.1 uncultured Actinomycetota bacterium
GATCTGTAAAGGCCTCGATATTAACCATAAAGTCAAAGTCATTAATGGAGGACATGACCAGTATTGTGCCTCTATAGGCGCAGGTATTTTCGATGAGAAAGAACTGCTGCTGTCTACCGGTACGGCATGGGTTATCTTTAAAACCCTTAACAAACAAATAATGGATCGGGAGCATCTATTTGGCATTGGAAGGCATATACTAAAAGACAAGTTTGGCCTTATCTATTCTATTCCAACTGCCGGAGCGTCTCTTGACTGGTTTGGCAGAAAGGTTATGAAATGTACAGATATCGGTGACTTTTACAATCTGATCAGCAGCAATAGCACAAGTCTGTCAAATCTTAAAAATAATATAATTTTCTATCCTTATCTTACAGGAGAGATACCTCCATATTCTGGCCAAAACAGTAAAGC
>CAYRTF010000265.1:424-868 GCA_964427165.1 uncultured Actinomycetota bacterium
CAGTAAAGCATCCTTTCTAAATATCGGAATAGACAATAATTATCTTGATATTATTAAAGCAATAATGGAAGGAATTGGTTTTCAATTAAAGAAGGTATTGGATGTATTGAGAAAAGAAGGAACGGAAGTAAATAAGATCAGGATGGTGGGAGGAGGGACCAGGAGAACTCTATGGCCCCGGATAATTTCAGATATTACAGGGCTGGAGGTTTTAATGCCTGAAGATAATAATGAAGATTTTGCAACAAAAGGAGCAGCTATTCTGGCTGGATATGGGGCGAAAATATTTTCCAGCATAGAACAAAGCCATAGAGTATTAAAAACTGATTTTAAAACTGTATATCCTGATATGAATAAAAAGCCTTATTATACTGAAAAATATAATAAATATTTGAAAAACTAAATTTTAATAATATGAAAGGTAGAAAATAATGACAAAATTAA
>CAYRTF010000265.1:878-2024 GCA_964427165.1 uncultured Actinomycetota bacterium
ATTATATATAGATAGTTCCCCTGAAGCTACCGGAGAAATGAATTCTTTTTTGGACAAGATAGCTTCTTCTATTTCAGAAAAGGGAGTTGACGTAAAAAAATCTGAAATATGCTTTGTAAAAGAGCAGTTTGATAGCGCTGTTAAGAAAATCGAGGATCAGCAGGTAGATGCTATTGTCACACTGCATATGGCATATTCTCCATCACTTGAATCTATAGAAGCGCTAAGCAGTACAAGTCTTCTAATAATTATCCTAAACACAACTCCTGGATATGCATTCGATAAAAATTCAACAGCAGATGATATTATGTATAACCACGGGATACACGGGGTCCAGGATATGTGCAATCTTCTTGGAAGATATGATAAAGGATATATCATTGAGTCGGGCCACTGGAAAGAGTCTGATGTAATAGACCGGGTGGTAGATGATATAAAAGCAGCAGTTCTGGCAAGATATATGTCAAACTCGCGTACAGGCATCATCGGGAAGCCGTTCTATGGTATGGTAGATTTCTCTGTACCTTTTAAAACTTTAAAAGAGACCATAGGGATCGAGATTATTGAAGAGGATCCAAAAGAAATCTCCAGATTTCTTCCTGACGAAAATGATCCTCTGGTATTAAATGAAATCAAGTCAGACACCGACAGGTTTAAGATAGGAAATATCAGCAAGTCTTCACATATAAATTCTATCAGGATAGGCCTTGCTGTCAGAAAGTGGATAGAAAAAGAAAATTTGGATGGCTATTCTATTAACTTCTCTGAAATAGATAAAAGCTCCGGCTTTCCTGCATTTCCATTCCTTGAAGCCTCTAAAGCCATGGCCAGAGGCATCGGCTATGCTGGTGAAGGCGATGTGCTAACAGCATCACTAACTGCAGCTTTGATGAAAGTATACCCTGATTCTTCATTTACAGAGATGTTCTGCCCTGACTGGAAGGGGGGTAGGATTTTCTTAAGCCATATGGGAGAGATGAATTCAGATCTGGCCGGGGGTAAACCTGAACTTATTGAAAAGGTATTTCCCTTTATGAAGACAGGTACTCCTGTGCTTGCAATAGGTCAATTCAAGCCGGGAAAAGCAGTACTTGTAAATTTAGCGCCTGCCAGGGACAATACCTACAACCTCATAGTAAGCCAGAT
>CAYRTF010000266.1:0-2017 GCA_964427165.1 uncultured Actinomycetota bacterium
CTGTACTGTACCCCCTGTCTTTTGACTTAAGCAAAAGTCCCCCGCAGCCCATTTCAGCATCGTCTGGATGAGGGCTGAACGCAATAATATCTATATCAACTTTTTTTTCCATTTTTACCATCCTGGGAGCCCCCTATTTAAAGAACAAGAGTTTATGTTTAAAATCTAATGGATCGAATGAATCATACAATCCATCTATTATCCCCATGCCATATTTATTTGCATAATAAAAGAAATTCACTTCTCTTTCCTGCAGCCCTCCTCCGGGGAACAGGTTCAGGTAAAATCTACTTAAGGCATTTTCTAACCACTGATTTTCTTTTTTCAATTCAGAATATATCTTTCCCTTAAGTACACTTACTTCCTTCTTGATATTTCTTTTTATCCTGTCTGATGAATTACCGATATTTAAGCTTGCCCGTGAAACCTCTTTTTCAAAATCCTCGATCACACTTTCCAATTTCTTTTCAAGGGCTCCTATCCGGCCTTCTATGCTGATGCCTCCACTATCATCCAGCGATCTTTTAATGGCCTGTTCCCTGTTTGTTTCTAAAAGCATATCGATGCTTTTAAATTTATTTATTATCTTTTCTGTATTCCTTTCTATTATTGTAGCACTAAATCTAGGATATATTATTGGAAGCTTTACATCCATTAGATCATACACTCCGCTGATCTGCGCAAAATAACTTACTTCACCAGGACCGCAGACAGTGGCCAATACCGGAAAGAGCGTGTCCTGCACCACCGGACGCATAACTACATTCCAGCTAAACAGCCCGGGGTCCTCCCCGGATCTGCTAATAAGTTCTTTTTTTGAATATATTTTATCTTTGACCCTGTAATGCATTTCCGGAAGACACTCTATTTTTTCCCTGATATCCCCAACATTTAAGAAGTGGTTTAATGTACCCTGCTTTATATCAAGCTGCCTGTGGTATCCGGCTCTTTCAAGTTCATCTCCCCCAGTGTTTATCTTCTCTTTTATGCTCCCATATTTTTCAAGATCCTCCCTAAGAAACCAGCCTCCCATCTTTTTAAGCCTCTCGTCTGAAGGATCTATCAGCACGATCCCGTATTCGCCAAAAAGCCTGAGTACGATATCTGAAAAAATCTCCGGGAGATTTATTCTATTATCATCAAGTGGATCTGCATATTTACCAGCAGTGCTTTCCCTTAAAAGATCGAACACTTCACCGCTAAAATCTGTTTCTGCAAGCAGGCTCCTGATATCCTTTATGACCCTTGTATATTTTTTCCTATCAATGCATATATTGGAAAATCTTGAATTTTCCTTTACATCCGAAGTATCCAATTTTACTTTTATTAATCCATTATTTATAAGGCCCACACTATTGACTTGCTCAATATTGCTGTCATCTGATGCATTCCAGAAACAGGGAATTGTCCTGATCCCTGTCTCTTTATTAAGACGGCTGCTTAATTTCAAAATAGTGATTATTTTATAGATAACAAATAAGGGACCGGTAAAAAGTCCTGGCTGCTGTCCTCCTATTATCACTGCAGTTCCGCTCCTACCAAGTTTTCTTATATTGTCAAGAGTTTTTGCACCTGCCCCAAGTCTGTAATTATAATCATTTAATATTTCAACTACATCTTTTCTCTGGCTGTCATCATAAAATTGCTCTATTTCAGCCATTCTTTTTTTATAACTCTTTATTTCCCTGTAATCATGATTGAAATAATTACCCAGTTTTTGAAAATCAAATATATAATCCGTATACAGCCTATTGCGGTAAAATCTGCCATTGCTACTGCTTTCTGCATTAATGATCATAACTGGCTAAATTACCTTTCCGGGTTATTAATAAACAGGCTTAAAAAAATAAGCCTGTACAATATTTTACTTAATATCATATAATTATCCAAACAAAACAGGGTATGCATGAAAAATCCAGATTCAATTTTTAAAAAACATTTTGAAAACCCGCATAATGCCGGTGAGCTGACAGATCATAATGCAAGCGGCAAAGATTCGAGCCTGATATCAGAAATC
>CAYRTF010000267.1:0-1995 GCA_964427165.1 uncultured Actinomycetota bacterium
TATCACATTCATTGCATAAAAAAGCCATACCAAATATTGTAATTATTATAAATATTGCTATTAAAAAGTATAATTTACTCTTTTTCATTTATACCGCCTTTCTTTAAACAATATATTGTAGATTAATAAAGATTTATACTTAATATAAAGTATATATAAGTAATAATTTATAAACCTTATTATACTATATATAAAAAATTATATTTAATATTTTATCAATACTTTCTCTGGAAGAGCTCAGAATGTTGATTCAAAAAGCAATGGATTTATGTCTGAGAAAGAAATGCAAAAATATTGCCGGAGAAGGGTGTAAGGTATCTATATTAAGAGGAAGGTATGCATTAGACTATATTAGCATATAAGTAGGTGTATATCTAAGAACCTAAAAAACTATATAATTCTACAGCTCCCGGCCTGATCGATGTTGATAACATTTCTTAGTTCCAGAAAAACTACTTAAAAGACCTATTGATAAAAAATACCTTAAATCTCATGGGAAGTTATAGGCGGTTATTACAGGAGTACCTGCATAAAAGATGGAGGCAATCCCGCGGCAGTGGCAGTCATCCAGACTTTTGGAGACTATCTTTCATTTAATCCCCATATATATGTACTGGCAGCTGACGGATGTTTCTCCGGCGACGAATTCTCTTTTACGCTCCCTTCATCAGTATTGATACCGCATCGCTTGAGAAGTTATTTGTACACAAAATATTTAAGATGCTACTTTCCAAAGATCTTATCACATCGGTCAGTGCGTCAGTAAGATCGGCAGCGGCTCTACCTTCACAGTAAGGCTTCCTGCTGTGTGATTGGAAAAATCATATAATATCTTCCATTTTTACAAAATTAGTTTTCGATGCTTTTTCCCTGTTTTCAAGTTCATCAACTATTTCTCTGTCGTTAATCTCTTTATGCAGGTCCAAAAAAAAGTTTTATATCGGCTAATTCTCTTAAAAATTCATAAAACCTATTCCTCTAAGCTTCTTCTCAGTTTCATGATGTATAAATTTACCTGGAATTATTAATATTTGACCAGAAAAGCAAACAAGGAGGAAGAAATGAAGATAAAAAGTATAAAAATAGCATTGATACTGATCACAAGTCTTGTCTTATTGTCAATAGGAGGAGTTGCATGTGTGGGTGAAATAAATGCACAGGCCAGTGAAGAAGCTGAGATTGAATATCCATTACTTGTAGAAAGGTTTGCAGAAAGATTTGACCTGGACCCTGATGAGATCATGGATTTTCTTGATGAGTTAAAGGAGGAAAGGATAGCTGATGCAGAAGAGCGGTTTGAAGAAAGGCTTGATGAGCTGGTTAAGGATGAAAAGATAACAGGGGACCAGAAAGAAGCCATACTGGATAAAAAAGAAGAACTTAAAACTTTTAAAGAAGACCTGGAAAATATGACAGTATCAGAAGCAAGGGAAGCAATAAAAGACATGCATAAAGAGCTTAAGGACTGGGCAGAGGAAAACGGTCTTGATCTCAGGAATTTCTTTCCAAAGGATGAGGCTCATGCATTTGGACTTAAAAGCTTTATTAAACACGGATCATTTTTCAAGAAATAAAATGATGGAAAAAGATTATCAGCATCTTAACAGCAGGTGGATCTATAGATGCCAAGTGATCTTAAATTATTAAAACAACACCAGAGCGCCACTGATCCACAGGTCACCTCCCTTCAGAAACCACCCCTCAGTAGGGGTGGTTTCTTCCTGGAAAAGTGCCTAAATCTATATAAAATTGTGGCATTAATTGAAAAATTCGATCCCAGAGGTTAGGATAAATTATTAAAATTAAATATATGATTCTGGCTCTATACCAGATATATCGATTTTCCTAAATCCTTTCCGGTCCTGGTTAAAAATATTTTGTTTATTACTTTCTCTAATTTTTTCTTATTTTTTATATTGTATTCATCTCCTAAATTCACAAGCCAATCCGCATCCCATAATATCTTAAAATTTAGTGTGTCTATTTCTCCAGGAC
>CAYRTF010000268.1:0-1981 GCA_964427165.1 uncultured Actinomycetota bacterium
CTGTAATCGATTTTTGCTTTATCCTTTACCGGAAATCTGTCTCAGAAACTGGATCTTGGCCTGAGCCCGGTTCTCGGACAGGCTCCTATTTTCATCCTCTATTGATCATAACATCATAAATATCTCTTCTATGCCTGACCCCCAATATGATAATTTCTTTTTTTCCTACTTTATAAACCACCCTATAGTCACCAATCCTCAATTTCCTAAAACTTTTTAGAGTTCCCTTTAATGACTGGCCATACTTAACCGGGTCAATAAGGAGCCTGGATTCTATAGCTTTTCTAATTCTTGATCTTGAAAATTTATCTAATTTATTGAGATCTTCTTTTAATGTCTTATGGTATTTGACAATATAGGGCAAACCTACCTCCAGACTTCATCATGAGACAGGAAATCTTTTTTAGAATATGTTTTTTCCCTTCCTTCAGCAAACTTAATAAGGGCTTTATCCTCTTCAAGATCTTCCTTCTCCAGCATATTTTTAAGATATTTTTCAACTATTTCAGACACTGTAACATCCTTTTCGGCAGCTTTAATTTTTATCTTTCTTCGTATTTCAGGATCCAGGACAACTGTTAATCTTTCCTTGTTCATGGTATCATCTCCTAAAAGTAGTATTTTATATGAATATCATATCATAAAAGTAGACTACAATGTAGGAGATTGATCCCATAGAAATATTGGGGTGGCCCTAAGCCACCCCTCACTCATTTGAAATCATACTCAGACTTTGACTTTTTCCTTCTTCTTTTTGCTTCCTTCATCTTCCTTAATAAAGTCTGTATCCTCTTTATCATAAATAATCTTATTGAATTCAAGACTTGCAGCGATTATATCTGCCGTTATATTTATGATATTGAACTTCTTGCCTTCCTTATTCTCCCAGCTCCTGAGATTCATATGACCGTTTATTAGGACTCTGTCACCTTTTTTTAATGAATATGCACAATTTTCGGCCATGCTGTTCCAGCATGAAATATTAAAGAAATCAACATTCTCACTTTCCCTGCCTTCCTTATCGGCCCATCTCCTGCTGACAGCAAGTCCCAGTTCGCAAATAGCCACGCCTTCATTTGTAAATTTTAGTTCCGGGTCCCTGGTAAGATTACCAACCAACCCTATTTGATTTAACTGTCCCATAAAACCTCCTTGTTTTGAAATATGGATCTATTTCTTTACTTTCTTTCCTGCTTATTTAATTCAATTATTTTGTGTCCGTGAAGCTAAATTCATAATGTCTGCATAATCCCAATCGCCTGTCCCATGGATAGGTGATCTCTGCTGAAGATAGAGACCTTATGCTGCACACATCATCTTTGAACCTGTCCAGGAGAAGAAGTTTTATCTCACTTACTGCGGATACTGTTACCATATCATAAGTTACATTTAATGATTCCAGTCTGCATCTATACCTACCGGCCATCTCCTCTGCAATACCGTCCAGCTCCCAATACTCAAAAAAGACCATCTCCTGTGCTACGGCCAGCGATATTGCGTCGGCAGCATTTCTTGTATGCTCACGGCAGATAAGTATTCTGCATACATCCAGGATCCCTGTAAACAGAACCAGAAAAACTATGACCATTGCCAGGACCATAACAGCACTGTTTCCATCCTGCCCGCACATCTTTCCCCTTATCATCACTTACCTTCCCAATCGATATTAAGTACATATATAAATAATATCTTTTCAACCACTGTCCTATTCACTGACACTCCATTCTCATGCTGCTTTCACCTTTTAAAAATATCTTCCTTCCTGCTGCATCAGAGATAATACTCCAAAAACCGCTATAAGAGCTGCTGTCAGCAAGACTTACTGTTACAATATCTCCGAGCCTCCTCTCTCCCTCATTATTGGGTTGAATCTTAATATCAGGGACCTCACCTTCTTTGGACCCGCAGACTTTTATTACGGCCTGGACAGCCATCTTGTTAGAGTTTGTAGTGGAAATCACTCTCACACCCTCTCTTGCGG
>CAYRTF010000269.1:0-1978 GCA_964427165.1 uncultured Actinomycetota bacterium
TATATATACAGTATGGTGAACTCTTTAATATCAGGGCAGATATCGCATGGGCTCAGATGATACATGAAACAGGATTTCTGGAGTATACAGGAGACGTAGCGCCTGAACAGAATAATTTTGCAGGGATCGGCGCAACCGGTGGCGGAGTTCCTGGTAATAGCTTTGCGACTGAAGAACTGGGTATTATCGCACAATACGCACATCTTGCATGGTATTATTACCCTGACCATATAAATGAATACTGTTCAAATCAGCATGATCCAAGACATTTTGGAAATACACATTACAGATATACCGGCGATATTTCACTGGGATTCTTAAATGGTAGATGGGCCCCAGGAAGCACATATACTAATAAAATAATTATATATGCTAATGAAATAATAGAGGGATTGGGGACCACGGAGACTCCTCCTGAAGATACCTCTCCCGAACAGACCGTAACAGCTGATGCCGGCCAGGATATAACTGCTGAGATAGATGAAGAAGTAACTTTTGACGGATCAGCAAGCAGCATATCTCCGGATGATGCAGAGACAACAATTATATACTCCTGGGACTTTGATGCTGACGGGACTTATGATGAAACTGCAGAGATAGCCACAACGACCCATGTCTTTATGGAAGCCGGTACATATGAAGTAAGCCTCAAAGTTACAGCATTTGATGATATAGAAGATACAGATACGGTGATTGTTACTATAGAGGAACCCGTAGAAGAACCAAATATAGTCCCCACAGCAGATGCAGGAGGTCCGTATACGATAGCAGCAGGGGAAGAGCTTACCTTTGACGGTTCAGGCTCAGAAGACTCTGATGGGGAGATAACGGAATATGCCTGGGACTTCGGCGACGGGTCCACTGGAGAAGGAACAGCTCCTGTCAATACATATGCCGAAGCCGGAGAATATACAGTTACCCTTGTTGTAACAGATGATGACGGAGCAGTATCTGAAGAAGTTACTGCTGTTGTTACAGTAGAGGAAGCTGCAGAGGAGGAAACTTCTTATCCTGTAAATACTTCTCCAATAACCAACAGTACGAATATGATAGGCTATACTGAAGTAACTGTAGAACAGCTGATCAAAATATTTGAAGACAGAAGTTCATCAAAAGTGGAATGGGCCAGGAGGATTGCGCCTGTATATATTCAATATGGCAAGCTGTTTAATATAAGGGCGGATATTGCATGGGCCCAGATGTGCCACGAGACGGGATTTCTGGAATATACCGGCGATGTGACTCCCACACAGAATAATTTTGTCGGACTGGGCGCCACCGGCGGAGGAGTTCCGGGAAACAGCTTTGCGACAGAAGAGCTTGGAATAATAGCCCACTATGCACATCTTGCATGGTACTATTATCCTGATCATATAAATATATACTGTAATGCAGCATATGACCCGAGGCATTTTGGAAGTTCTCATTACAGGTATACTGGGGATACCACCCTTGGATTCCTGAACGGAAGGTGGGCTCCGGGTGCCACTTATACCGATAAGATAATTCTATTTGCTAATCAGATATATGATTATTAGAGAAGTTAAGAATGTATAGCCTGAAAAAGGATAAATTCTTTATGGACTTCTTTAAATATTCTTGATCTTAATCAACTTGTAAATCTTCCTGATTAAGCAGTAGATTGATATTTTCATCTATCCACTTAGCCCTTTCAAAGAACCAATTATTTATTTTTTCTATTTCCTCCTCATATGTATCGGCATAAGGTGGAGGATTCGGCCAAACAGACTTGCCTAAAATCTCCCATTTATCAAAATTTCTATCTGGAGCATTAGATAGTTCTTCAACATATTTTTCAATCAGGTGATTGATGTTAGCATCACTTAAAACATCCATTCTAAGTTCTTTCCATCTGGCGATATATTTACTTGTAAAATAACCATCCAAGAATAATCTCTCGGCCCACCTTCTTTGGAGATAAACAAGACCAGTGGGTCTATTGTACGGAGAGTCTGCA
>CAYRTF010000270.1:0-1975 GCA_964427165.1 uncultured Actinomycetota bacterium
GTCCAAATTATCCGTAGCGGCTTATTTCCGAGCCAGGGAACCAGTATTTCCCTGTTAAGTTTTTCAACACCCAGCAAAATAGGGGTAGCTGCCCTCTTCCTGATCTTTACAGTAAATCTCTTTCCATCATATTCAATCCTCCCCGGCATGTCTATAAAATGTTTGAAGATAGTCTGGGCCCGGCATTTTTCAAATCCCCTTAGATCTCTTGCAAAAAGATGATACAGGGTATCGGCAATAACTGTCCACAAAAGATCAAAATGAATGCGTATCATAATAGGGGAAGACAAGGCGTTCATATTGAAAAAACTAACCAGTTCGGAAAGCTTGTTTTCTATATGCCACCTTTTAGCATAGATAATAAGTATGTCCAGTGTCTTCATATCAAAGTTATTGGTGATTATATAAGTGGGACCGGCCCTTCCATGATCTTTAATGATTATCTGCCTTAAGGATTTGTGGTTTTTTAGTAGCACCGTCATGTCCTCATATACTTTTACATGGCGGTGTTTTCTCTTTGGGATTGGAAGATAGTATTTCTTCCAATCCTCTTCAGGTATCATTCTGGTGCTGGAGGTTATATTTTTACCCCTTCTTCTTAAGGTGATAAACTTTACGCCGGCCCCGTCGAGTTCATAGAGCATATCATATCTTGTTAGCTTGGAGTCAAAGACAAGAGTCTGGCAGGCAACCCCTTTTACATCAAGCCAGTAGTCAGCAAATTTTTTTATCTCTAAAGAAGATTCTTTTCTTTTGATATCTGAATTGGCATATAGGAGCAGATCGCTTTCCCCGTCCTGGGCAAAGAATGTATTGGCGCCTTTAAGCGTCTTGCCCCGGGCTCCGCACCACAGCTTCTCCATCTCCGACTTATCCCCAAAATGAGGTATTGAATGAAAATCTAAGTTAATGGTATCTCCTCTGTACAAGCCAGGATAGTTACGACAAAAGTTTTTGGTGATCTTTTTTTGAAACTCCATAAGAATAGAAGCTTCTGTCCTGCAGGAATAAGAGCACATATAGCCGGGCTTTGGAAGAACATTAAGCCCGGCAAAGATCCCAAAACCCATATCACTGTCATACTGATTTATATGGCTTAGCCTTTCGCTGCCGATCAGTTTCAGTAGCAGCATGGAAAGGGATGCCTGCACTTTTCCTATATCGCTTGACTCAGGCAGATCACATCTATCTACAATATCCAGTATCCCGCTTTGAAGTATATAAGGCAGAAACAAATACACACCTGCTACCTGGCAATCTATGCGAAATGGGACAAGTTCGCCTATATTAAGATCGGCAGATCTCTGTGGAAGCAGCATGCCTTTTTTAGATATGCCCCTTTCCTTATCTGTCCTTCTGCAAAGCTTTGAAAATCCTGCGTCACAGAGTATTCTTTCTACGGTTCTTGTACATGGCGGATCATCTGACTTCTTTAGCTCTTCTGCGATCTCTTTTGCGCTGAGTCTTTTTTTTCTTCGCAGATCGATTATTTCCTTAACTGCCTGCTTTGAGCTGCGGCGCCCTTTGGGGCCGGTTTTTACATCTGGAAATAATTGATGTTTTTCGTTTATTACCTTGCTTACCATCGTATCAAGGGACCGTGGGCTATAGTCAAAACGCGCAGCAATTTCATCTATTGTGCCTTCCCCAAAGGCAATTGCTCTTATCGCTTCATACTGCCTTTGTCTGGGCTTTAAGTCTTTTGTGAAATAATCTTTTAATATCATAATTAAATTCTGTCGTTTATAATACTGATTATACACTGGTATTAATACTATTGTCAAGCAATGTCTGTTATATATTTGATGTTTATAGTGGTATTTTATCGATTTTGAGATATAATTTACAACTGACAATTATTATATATGCGTCAATATTTATATTTAACCGTCATAATTTTGTTGTAATTGTTGCTTGAAACTATGATAATAGCCAGCTATAGCTTAAATATCTGCTATAATGGGATGTGGTTAGC
>CAYRTF010000271.1:0-1970 GCA_964427165.1 uncultured Actinomycetota bacterium
GATATAATTTATTTATACTGACCGTTGTTTTTATCGGTGCAATCGCCATTGCCATACCTTTTATAGTTAGATAACTAATGACCGATTACAGGGTAAGGGACCTCATGTGGGAAGTAGAAATAAAAGTACTGGATATGAGGATAAGGTGCTTAGATCAATAAAAAAGCTTCCAGACGGTGAAATAATAAAAATAATAGAGAAGAATCTCTTTGAACAAATAAGATTTTATGGAAACTCCCGCTGGACCAGACTCATTGATAATAAAAATATCATAAAGTTTCTTTCCCATATCTCCCTTCCCTTTTTTAATTGTGTTATCTTTTACGATTTTGATCCTAAAAATCTTGAAAAGCAGATCAGGGATTTTATCAAATACGGAAGGTCAAAAAAGACATCCCTGCTATGGCTTATAGGTCCATCTTCTAAACCGCAAAGTATCAGCAGCCTCCTGGAAGAAAATAGTTTTAAATATGATGACAATATGATAAGTATGGCAATTGAAATTAATGATATAAAAGATAATCTAAAACATATTGACGGTCTTGAGATAGAATTAGCCGATAGTAGAAAAAAACTTAAGAAATGGGTCCATGCCTGCCTCAGGGGTTTTGATGAAAATGGTAAAAACTTCTCCAGTATATACGAATTTGAGAGATCCCTGGGATACGGCAAGACTCTTCCATGGATAAGATTTACAGGGATCATCGATGGTGAAGCTGTTGCTACCTCTGCTATTTTTATGGGTTCGGAAGCTGCTGGACTGGATAATATCACTACAGTACCAGACTGGAGGAAGAAGGGGGTAGGTACTTCTATGGTCACTCACGCACTTAAGTTCTCACAGTCTCTTGGCTATAATATCGGCATCCTCCAGGCATCTGATATGGGTTACAATCTTTACCACAAGCTTGGATTTAAGAAATATTATGAATTTAAGGAATATATCTGGAAATATGATTGTGCGCCCGGATAATATCATAGTTGGGCACTCCTGGCTTCATCCCTGCACTTCGTCTACACTTCATAATAACCATAATTCTTCCAATTATAAAATAAAAATAATATAATCCTAGGCTAGCAATCGATGTCCTGATGGATAATATCGATCAATTCATTCAAAAGTTACAATAATATATGGAGTCAAATTATGAAATATCTCCTGATAGTAGCAGGAGGCGGTATTGGGGCCCTTTTGAGATACAGTCTTTCTTTGTTGGCACAGAAACAGCTTGGAAACAGTTTTCCTCATGGGACACTGGCAGTCAATATAATCGGAGCATTTATAATAGGATTTGCATGGGAAGTTTCTCAGAGCTTGATAATCTCAGATAATATAAAACTGTTTGTTTTTATGGGTTTTTTGGGAGGACTTACCACATTCTCAACATATAGCCTGGAGACTGTCAATTATTTTAGAAATAATGAGATCACTAAAGCTTTTCTCAATATCGTTCTTTCAAATATATCCTGCATCATACTGGTTTTTGCTGGATATCTGAGTGCGCGCTATCTGATGAAATTTATAAGATAAGTACTAAGAAAAAAATAAATCGGTATACAGCTTATAATTTTATAATCTGCATACCGATTTTTATGTCTTAATATCTTCTGTCTTCTCTTGGCTTTTGCGGACGGGCTTCGTCAACTCTTAATGTCCTGCCATCATGGTCAGATCCATCCAGTGCTTCTTTTGCTTTCTCTGCTCCAGCATTATCTGACATTTCGACAAACCCAAAACCCTTATTCCCTATTACGTTTACTTTAACAACTTGCCCGTATTCAGAGAACAATTCCTCAAGCTGTTCTTCTGTGGTAGAATACTTGAAATTACCCACATAAAGCTTGTTGCCTTCCATTCTTTCCTCCTTAAAAATAATACTATTTCCCTATGCTTGACAATATTTTTTTAAAGAGGCAACAGTATAACCTTCGCTCTTAGCAAAATATCATAACCAAAGAGAATCTTGAGT
>CAYRTF010000272.1:0-1561 GCA_964427165.1 uncultured Actinomycetota bacterium
TACATAGCCAGTACAAATACAAGATCTACTATTTCCCAACGAGGCAAAAACAGCATCAATATCATTTGCGCTTACTATATCGCTAAAATTTCTGGTTCTTTTATTTATGCCAAATTTATCTCCGACTTTATTTAATCTCTCCTCGTCACTATCGCATAAGATAACACTATCAATTTCCGATGATCCAAATATATAGGAACAAATTCCGCACCAAATCCTAATCCTAAGAGTGCTACATTTAGTTTCTTTTCCATTTACATATTCCTTTCTTCTATTTATTACAGATTCCAATATTTTTATTCCGTCTGTTATGTATCAATTCATATACATTAATAATTACTATTATGAGTAAGGCAGTATCCTTTCGTATCTCTATTAACCGGCCAGGGAAGCACTCCTGTTCTTATAGCTTCCTTATCATAGTGCCTTTTAAGCCTTCTGGTCTCACCAGGATATCTTACAGAAAGGTCATCTAGCTCTGTCCTATCCTTTTCCATATCATATAGTTCCCATCTTCCCGGGAATTTGCTTACAAGCTTTAACTGTCCATCTCTTATTGCTCTATTCCCTTCATGCTCCCAGAATATTGGTCTCTCTCTGTTCCACTTCTTCCCTTCTAATGCCAGGGTGAAGCTTTCTCCTTCAAGCGGGGTGATTTTATTTCCTCTGTATTCTTTGGGATAACTTGCTCCTGATATTTCCTGTAAAGTAGGCATAATATCAATAAAGTGTAGTGGGGCGTGAACTATATTAGAACTCTTTATCTTTTCAGGCCAGCTAACAATCAGGGGGGTTGAAATTCCTCCTTCATGTACCCAATGCTTATATAGCTTAAATGGTGTATTTGAGACATTGGCCCAGGGAAGTCCATAACTTGAGAAAGTATCTACTGGTCCTGGTATTATAGATGGTTTATTTCCAAAACTTACTTGTCTACCATCCATAGTTTTAGTGTCAGCAATTTTTAGTAGCCACTTGGCGGGATCTTCTGCTATAGTTTCCGAACATCCCCCATTGTCTGATAGGAATAATATTATGGTATTTTCATATATTTTAAGCTCTTTTAGCTTATCCACTATTCTTCCTATGCCTCTGTCCATGCATTCTATCTGGGCAGCATATACTGACATTCTTCTATCTTCCCACTCTTTGTGTTTTATATCTTCCCAGGGTGGGGATAAGCTATCTCTTTTAGATATCTTCCATTTGGGATCAAGGATATTAAGTCCTTTTAGCTTCTCGTGTCTATTCTGTCTTAGCGTGTCCCAACCTTTTAGATATTTACTTTCATACTTTTCAATATCTTCTTCCCGTGCATGAAGGGGCCAGTGGGGTGCGGTATAGGAGGTATAGACAAAGAATGGTTTATCATCTTTTGAATACTCTTCTATTTTATCTACCGTATAATCAGATATAGCATCGGTATAGTAAAAATCTTCATCTTTTAAATTAATAGGTTTTCTATCAAGTTCAAGTCCCCTGGGATTAAAATAGCTCCCGCCTCCTTTTATTGTTCCAAAAAAGCTGTCAAAACCCCTTTTTGATGGTTTTGACGCTTTTT
>CAYRTF010000272.1:1571-1962 GCA_964427165.1 uncultured Actinomycetota bacterium
CAATATCTTTATCGTCAAAGCAAGATAGGTGCCATTTGCCGGAAAGTGCAGCTTTGTATCCTGCTGTTTTTAGCATTTCTGCAATTGTCATACATTTTTCATTTAAAGATCCTTCATAACCCGGATGACCCCAATCATCGGTCATCCATCCTATTCCTGCCTGATGTGGGTATAGACCTGTAAGAAGTGAAGCCCTTGATGGGCAGCAGCGGGCACAGTTATATGCCTGGGAAAATCTCACCCCATTATTTGCCAGGCTGTCTAAATTGGGAGTACTTATCTCAGACCCATAACATCCGATATCTGAATAGCCCATATCATCAGCAAGTATAAGGATTATGTTTGGTTGTATGTTTTTTTTCAATTTTTTCCAATCAATTACTTTATATTC
>CAYRTF010000273.1:0-1962 GCA_964427165.1 uncultured Actinomycetota bacterium
ATAGTATTCTTTCCCTGTTTTACTATATTTTTCATAACCCCTGTTTCATCATAGGGTTCTGCCTCTCTTTCAATGATCGAGATAGCATCTTCCGGACAATCACCGATGCATGCTCCCAATCCATCACAAAAAAGATCGCTTATCAGTCTTGCCTTGCCATCGATTATCTGGAGTGCCCCCTCGGGACAACCAGGCACACAGTTACCGCAGCCTGTGCATTTTTCTTCATCTATTGTAATTATTTCTCTCTTTGCCATTTTTAACTTCCTTTCCTTTTATCTTTTGATCAAAGACCTTAGATCTATAGACCCGAGTTCTGTTTTTACTTTTTCTTCAATATCATCCACCCTGTCCTTCAAAATACAATTACCTTTATTGGGACATATATCTTTATTGAGCAGGCATTCATTTAAACTAAAACTTCCCTGAAAGATCTCTATCAGATCTATTAAATAAATATCTTCAGGTTTTTTTATTAATCTAAATCCACCATTGTTTCCTTTATATGACCGGATAATGCCTGCTTTGGCCAGAAGCTGCATTATTTTTCTTAAGAAAGGCCTGGCAATCCCCAGCTCGTCCACCATTTCTTGCACCGGTACTGTCCCCTCATTTTTATTATCAGCAAGGTATATGAGTGCCCGTACCGCATAATCTATGTCTCTGGTTATAAGTTTCATATTAACTCTGGTCTAAATGATACCAATATAATATCATTTGTCAACTACTATTTCTATTTAATCAGTAGTATTTAATCAGCCCTGGTCTCTGCGGCTTTATTTTCTTGTATGATAATCTCAGAATTGCAACCTTAATATCCCAAAAACGTCTAAATACAAGGGTGGTAAATCTGGAAAAAAGATTAAAAAGACAATCAATAATATATTTATAAAATAAAATAGACTTAAGGACAATGGGTTCCATCCCGTTTTGTGCCTTGAGCGAAGCGAAAGGAATGGGTATAAAAATGACAACTCATAATACTAAGCTAACTATAGGCAGCAAACCCACAAAATTGCTTTCATCATTATTTTGGGCGCTGGCAATTGTTTTTGCAGGACTATTGGCTGTTACGCTGGCATTTAATTTGGATCTGCCATTAAGGGATTACGGCAAATATATCTTTCCTGCAGTCCTTTCTGTCTTTTTGCTATTGAGCATAGCATTATTGGTAGTAGTCATAAGGGAAAAGGTAAGGAAAATATTGAAGACTTTCCTGATACTTACAGCAGCTTCGGCTCTGGGAACCGCTGTTAGCATACTACTGGAAAACTTTCTAACAGGTACTTATGGTGAGGGTATATTTTTAGTAATAGGGACAATAATTGCTCCAATAGGATTTTTGACCGGGATAATCGGCAGCATAGTATTGTTTATTAAAAAGAGTACCTGATCTATTATCTGCCTGCACAGATCCTTATAGATATGGATCACTATTCCTGTCCGCACTCTGCGTCTCTGCCGGTAAGGATATCTATTCCGTGCGGCAGCGGCCGGTAAATAAGTTCCAGGCTGTCCTTTACACCCTTGATGCTCCCGGGAACGTTTATTATAAGAGTATTCTTCCTTATCCCGCTCACGCCGCGGGAAAGAATGGCTCTGGGAGTTTTTTTCTGACCCTCTATCCTGATTATCTCGCTAAAACCCGGAACCTTTTTTTCGATAACTTCTTCGGTGGCTTCGGGAGTGACATCCCTTAAAGAAAAACCGGTGCCACCGGTTGTGATTATAAGATTTGCCTTTCCAGAATCACATATAGCTATCAGCTTGTCTTTAATAATATCAGTCTCGTCTGGCACAATAGCATAATCAGAGACCTCCCATCCCCTCTCCTTGAAATAATCCACGATATATTTCCCGCTTCTGTCCTCGCGCTCTCCCCTGTATCCTTTATCGCTTACAGTAATTACAGCTATTTTTAAATCCTTCTTCATGCTTGTCTCCATACTCCTATCTATAAAT
>CAYRTF010000274.1:0-1332 GCA_964427165.1 uncultured Actinomycetota bacterium
GATTATTATAAACTATTTACTGCTTATTTTTTATAGTAAGTTGTCTGATTGTTTTGCTGTTATTTCAGAAGATTTTTTTCTTATCTTTGAAATTATGATTTTTATTTTAAGGCCGGAATATCTTTGCCCAGCAGTTCACTCATGACCTCAAACCAGCCCCTGTTCATGATCCCTTCAGCTATAAATACATTATTGTATTTTTGAAGTTCGGTTTCGAGCTCCTCTTCATGCTCCAATGCATTTTTCATCAGAAAGAAGTACTTCACTTCACCTGCCATTTTAAGGTCCTCCAGCGAATCGCCCAGCGCTATGCAGTTTTTATCCTTAAAACCCCTGAGTTTCTTATCAAGTCTTACACCATTTGCCTTGGTAACACCCCGGGGCATCAGATTATATATGTGGAGCCTGTCTACTTTTAATCTAAGATCCACCAGATTGGAAAATCCATTATCTACAAGGACCAGGCTGCCATAGCCCTCAGTCTCCAGTAACTTATTTGCTTCATCAAGATCTATTTCTCCAAAAAAAAGCGCATTGAATGAACGGTACCGGCTCCATTCCATCCTGCTTTCAATTTTTCCAGGAAATTCCGTCATCAACAGTTCCATTATCCTGATAAGGTCCTTTCCTTCATATGTAATATCGAAATTTTCTTTACCATTATCAAAGGTCACATGTACATCTTTGCCCAGATCGTATACGAGTTCGGATCCAAGTTCCGCAATATAGTTTTTTACACCTATCATCTGCGCATTATAGCGGAGCTGGTATTTGTTCCTTCCTGACACAAGTACCAGGTCCCAACCTTTTTCATTTATTTTCTCAAGAAGACTCAGGGCCCCAAAATAATATTTATCACCCGCATCTTTGATAATGCATCCCTGGTCATTGAACAAGGTCCCGTCAAGGTCGGAATAGATGACCTTCAGGTCCGGGATCCCTTCTTTTATTTGTTCCTTATTTTCTTTGAAAAATTTATAACATCTTTTCGCAAGTCTTGCAGTCTCAAACAATTTTCTTTTTCCTTTCCAAATATTCTTTGATCTCTATCATCGGGGGTCTTGCCGTTTCCTCGAGTTCTAAAGGTGTTATTATATATTCTTTATTAATATATTCAATCTGATTATATATCTTATTGATCTCAGAACTCAGTTTTATCTTCTTGTATTTCTTGAGTTTCTCAATAATGGTCTGGAGTATCCCAAAAGACATTTTTGACAGGGCAGATATCGGCTGATTGCGGTGCACTCTTCTCTGCAGGTTTACCTGTGCTATTGCCTCCAGGCCGAATTTCTCATATATCTCGATGAGAAGCCCCACTTCCACGCCATA
>CAYRTF010000274.1:1342-1949 GCA_964427165.1 uncultured Actinomycetota bacterium
TCCCGCATATTCACCTGAAAGAGGCTGGAAGATCTTACTGAGCTGAGGATAAAAAAGATTCAGGAGCGGACGGACCAGCAGCTCGGTCACTCTTCCGCCCTCACTTTTAAAATATGATCTCTCTATTTTTAAGGGTCTCCTGTAAAAACCCTTCACATAGGATATCCTGTCATCTATAAGCAGGGGACCGAGTATACCATAAATAAATCTTGGTTTGAAATTCATAATATCAGAGTCACACCATATAATAATATCACCTTTTAGAATGGCAAGACTTTTCCAGAGGGCATCCCCCTTGCCCTTAAAGCTCCCATATTCTGCAAGGACCTCTCTGTGTTGCAGTACTTTGAATCCAGCGGATCTGACTATGCTTGCTGTCCGGTCCATGGAGTTGGAATCGATCACCACTACCTCGTCTACAAGTCCTGGCTCATATATGCTTTTCCTTACAATATCCAGTATCGTACCAATAGTTTGAGCTTCGTTCAAAGTTGGAAAACATAAAGATATTGTCAGGTTCTTTTTCTTTTTAAATTTAATCAGTCTATCTACAGGAAATACCTTATAATTATATGTATTATTGTTATACCATTGTTCTAAATCCACT
>CAYRTF010000275.1:0-1946 GCA_964427165.1 uncultured Actinomycetota bacterium
CTGTCTTATTTTATGTACATTATTCATATTAAGTCGAGGGAAGTATATGTTTTTCCAAATCATCTATTCTGTCTATACCTTCCTTCTTGTAGGTATAGGTCGGTACTATTTTTGCCATTGTTTCGCGTAGGCTTTCTGGATCATCCAGGCTGCTCTTCAGTAATTCTATTTTCATAATTATATCTTTATACAGTATATCATTTGACTTTCCTATAAATATCTTTTCATGGTAAGTCTTCTTAATACCTTCTTCATCCATCATCATCTCTTCAAACATCTTCTCCCCCGGTCTGAGACCTATTATTTCTATCTTTATGTCCTCATCAGGAATAAATCCTGACAGACTTATCAGATTCTTTGCCAGGTCCATTATCTTTATCAGTTCACCCATATCAAGTACAAATATTTCACCACCCTTTGCCATTGCACCTGACTGGATGACAAGCTTTGCAGCTTCCGGTATTGTCATAAAGTATCTCCTTATATCCGGGTGAGTGACGGTGACCGGACCTCCTTCTTCTATCTGCTTCTCAAAGAGGGGGATGACACTTCCATTGCTCCCAAGTACATTTCCAAACCTTACCGCCATGAATTCAGTCTCTGAGATTTTATTAATTGACTGTATTATCATTTCAGCAACTCTCTTGGACGCTCCCATGATATTTGCTGGATTGACTGCCTTATCTGTCGAGATAAGCACAAAGCGGTTTACCCTGTATTTATCAGCAGCCTTTGCAGTATTTAATGTGCCCAGTACATTATTTTTAATAGCTTCACAGGGGCATGCTTCCATTAGCGGTACATGCTTGTGAGCAGCAGCATGGAAAACAACATCCGGCCTGTAATGGTCAAATACTTGTTCAAGCCTTTTGGTATCCCTTATAGACGCTATTACTATATCTATGTCTATGTCAATATATTTTCTCTTTAATTCATTAACCAGCCGGTATGCGGTATTTTCATATACATCAAGTATTATCAGTTTTCCGGGTTTATATTTTATTACCTGCCTTGCAATCTCTGATCCTATTGAGCCGCCTCCGCCCGTTATAAGGACAGTTTTTCCACTTAAGTATCCCGCTATCGACCGGACATCAAGGTCCACTTCATCCCTGCCCAGGAGATCCTCTACCTTTACCGGCCTCAGCTTTTCTTTGAAGTTATAGTAATCCTCCAGTTCAGATACCAGAGGCATCATCTTGAGGCTGCAGCCTGTCTGGGAGCAGATATTAAGTATTTTCTTTCTGTCTTTCCGACTTACAGCCGGTATGGCAAATATAATCTCCCGGATATCATACTTCTTTGCGAGGTTAGGGATCCTGCCGCACCCGCCTTCGATTCTTATGCCATATATGGTCTTTCCATGTTTCTTCCTGTCATCATCTACAGCCACTACGGGTATGTTATTTAACCCGGGATTAAAAAGCATTTCCCTGATAATTATGGAGCCGGCATCTCCGGCGCCTACTACCATGGTCCTTTTTTCTGAAGAATTTCTAACCGGAAATATCCTGTACCTTTTTTTTGATATTCTTCTCGTGATTCTGTATGCCATACGCGTGCCGCCTATAAATAATATAAGGGCCAGGCATGCTATTGCTGGAACAGATAATGGAAGTCTTTCAGGGATCACAAACTCAATAAATGTGATTATAAAAGTTCCTGTTATACAGGCAGCACTGATCTTTAAGACCTCTTTTGATCCTGCATATTCCCACAGACTATTATATAGGCCAAAAACAAAGAAAAGCACTATGAACACTGCTGCATAAAAAGCGCCGTGGATTACAGCCAATTCCCGGTAATGTACCGGTATATTTCCTTCCAATCTGAGAAGAATAGCAATGAAAACTGCTGCATACACAAATACAATATCAACCAGTATCAGAGCGATTTGTTTTGTATATTTTTCAATCCTTATCTTCAAAAATATTCACCTTTAAAAG
>CAYRTF010000276.1:0-1937 GCA_964427165.1 uncultured Actinomycetota bacterium
ACGAGGGTAAAAGTTATTAGAGCGTATATCAGTACATCATAAAGGTCAATATTGGGACGCTCCCTGTAAAAGTTTACCAGAAGTGATAGAAAGGTCTTAAGGATCTGCAATCCAAAAAAAGTATTTATCACTATGGCGAAGAAAAAAAAGTAGCCTGAGTTATTCTTATTTATTATCTTTAGCATATTCCTCCCCTTTAGAATATTAGATTTTATTTCTCGAATACCTTTAGATCAAGCAACCTTGAACAGTGAAATACCCTCATAATGAAAACTAGATCTTCTGTGATTTTAAAGATCGTCCTGTAGTTGCCATAAATAATATGGCGGTAATCAAATCCTATTACATCGGCTTCAGGGATTATGCTGCGCCTCATGGGAAACTCATCAAGTGAAGCGATCTGGGATTTTATTTCACCTTTCCATCTATTTGTAGCCTGGGGGTTGTCATCGGATATGTATTCAAATATAGATATAATGTCTTCTTCGGCCGTTTTTGTTATTAATACTCTATATTTTTTTGCCACCCTTAAAACTCCTCCAAGAATTCCTCAGCAGGCCTGATCTTTCCAGC
Source organism: uncultured Actinomycetota bacterium (assembly GCA_964427165.1). Taxonomy (GTDB): domain Bacteria; phylum Actinomycetota; class Humimicrobiia; order Humimicrobiales; family Humimicrobiaceae; genus M55B120. The sequence goes on from CAYRTF010000276.1 coordinate 574, forward strand.
GCTTATATCGCTTTCTGCTTCAGATAGCAGACTTCCTAGATTGAGAGCTTTTAGTTTTTTCTCAAATATTTCAGCGTCGATCAATACTGCGTCAGGTTTGCCGTTTACCGTTATGATGACCGGTCGGCCAGTCTGATGGATCTGCCTGAATATCTCATTGGTCCTTTTCTTTAGATCGGTTACAGATTTGATATCCTGTGTAATACTAACTGACATCTTATTATATATCCTTTCTAATACCTGATTTAGTATCTATTATGATATATTATATAGTACACTTATTCAACAGATTTCTAATTTAATTTATTATTTATTCACAGTTAGCGGTGAAATCCACTACTCAGTGGTCCAATGCTGAGAGCTATTGATACGATTGATCACTTTTAAAATTTATTTGTTCTCTTTGATAGAAAGATCCAGGAATACTTGATTTTGGTTCAAATAATACAGACTGGCTCCCTGGGTAGTGCAGCAGCAAGAACTTTCAAGGTAAAGACTAAAATACCTTATGTAAGATCAGCATGATAGTTTTGAAGCGACTTCACAACCGTATCCATGGCTTGTCTGGCCACGATGCCTTTTGCAGCTGCAATTGCCGCGGTTGCCGTAGTGATATAGGGTACTTTATACCTGATAGCCGCCTTTCTAATATACGAGTCATCATACTGGCTTTGCTTGCCTATTGGTGTATTGATGATTAATTGGATTTCATTGTTCTTTATGGCATCGACTATATTCGGTCTGCCCTCGTAGACTTTAAGAATCTTCTCTGCCTTGATACCATTATTCATTAAATGCGTGCAGGTACCATTTGTTGCGATTATCTTAAAACCAAGCTGGCTAAAGAGTTTAGCAGCCACGGTAATCTGTGTTTTATCCGCTTCGGCCACTGTAATCAGCACAGTGCCTTTTAAAGGTAAAGGCTGCTGCGTGGCTTCCTGCGCCTTGAAGAAGGCCAGGTCAAATGAATCGGCCAACCCAAGAACTTCACCGGTTGAACGCATTTCCGGTCCCAGCAGAGGGTCAACCTCCTGGAACATATTAAAGGGGAATACCGCTTCCTTGACACCAAAATAAGGAATTGGTTTTTGCTGTAAGTTTAAATCGGTCAGTTTTTTGCCAAGCATAATCTGCGTTGCCAACCGGGCCATGGGGATATCACAGACCTTCGAGACCAATGGAACGGTTCGTGATGCCCGCGGGTTGGCTTCAAGAACATAGACCGTATCTTCAGCAATAGCGTACTGCATATTCATCAGGCCGACCACATTCATCTCAATTGCGATCCTGCGGGTATACTCACAAATCGTATCAATATGTTTTTGTGGAATAGATACCGATGGGATCACACAGGCTGAGTCTCC
>CAYRTF010000277.1:0-1897 GCA_964427165.1 uncultured Actinomycetota bacterium
GATCATAAGGATAATGAAGATTACACATTGGAACTGGCAAAAGTCATAGACAAAACACTGTTGAAAGGCGGGAATGTCATCATTCCGTCTTTTGCTATTGGAAGGACGCAGGGACTCCTGTACCTGATACGTGAGATAAAGGAAAAAGGACTGGTTGCCAGTGCTGATTTTCCGGTTTATGTGGACAGCCCCCTTGCAGCAAAGGCAACAGATCTATATGATGACGACCTGCATATCTATGGGGACCCGGAAACAAAAGGCATTGTAAAAAACGGCTTAAATCCCCTGGACTTTCCCGGTCTGGAATTTACTGTTTCGGTTGATGAATCAAAGGCCCTGAATTATGATGCCACCCCTAAGACATCATTTAAAGCAAAATCTCTGGAGGGAAGAGTGCGTGGTGGTCTTCGTGGGCTATCAGGCTGACGGGACACTTGGGAGGATGCTCCTTGATGGTGAAAAGAAAGTGGAGCTTTTTGGTGAAGAAATAGCGGTACTTTCATCTATATATAATTTTACAGGCCTGTCAGCTCATGCGGACAGGGAGGGCCTGCTAAAATGGTTAGGCTGTTTTGAGAAAAAGCCTGACAGGGTCTTTGTTATTCATGGGGAAGAGTCGGTGACTGAAGCATTTGTGGGGTCCCTGAGGGAGCTGGGTTTTTCAGCCATTGCCCCGGAGTATAAAGAAGTCTATGATTTATTGAAAAAGTAACTTATGGATAATAAAATTAAATCATAAAAATTTAGTAAACTGTCTATTGTGGTCTTGGTTACCGGGATATTGCCCTATATAAGTACAAGTCTGGTATTTGATCCAGGTATAAATATCTCTTCACTTGATAATTATATTTTATAAATTTTTATATTATAAACTAATAGCAACCATAGAAAACTCACCAGGTAAAGCGATCTCTGTATAATTCCGTAATCAATATTTACCACTGCATTTTTAGATAAACCAAATAATGCTGAGATCCCTATTATTAAAATTAAAAATAGTAAATGAAATAATTTTATTCTTCCATGTGCAGACAATAAATAGACCAGCACCCCAATCGAGAGCGAAACTCCAGCTGTTTGGGCGAAAATGGAATGTAATTTATCTGCTGTCAAAGAATAATCAGTTGAACCATCGAAAGGAGCTGTAGGGAAGATCCCGGAAGATAAAATAGCCAGACCATAGATAATAACCAGGACATCTGCAGGATTTATACTTTTTGTTTGATAAAATTTAAGAAAGATCCCGATATCTAGTAAAATTCCAAATCCAATAAACCCTGTCCTCATTATCCATGCATTATCATAGTTTTGAGCCGCTAGATCGCTAATAGTGTTTGTCGTCCAATGGTATGCAGCTGGAGTAAAAAAATGTGCCGTCAGGATTGCGGCTGCAAAGAAGAATATTGCAAAACTTATTACCAGGCCATACATTGTTATTTCTATTGTAGTTTTCATTATTTTATATGCCTTTACTAAAAGAATACCCGATTACCCTTTTGGGACAATTATATATGCAGGTTCCGCAAAATATACATCCTGAGCAGAGCCGGTAAAAAAAGAACTATAAAAACAATTGAGCCTCCAGACACTACTCCCTCCGAAGCGCCCACAATAATAAGGTAGGGTGAAAAGTAATAAAATACTGCAGGAAATAATAGAAAAGTTACCAGGAGCACCCCCTTTCCTGTTTTTTGTCTCATTTTTTTGCCTTTTCTTTTTTTCTTTTGACTTAGTTTAATACCTCTCCAGAAAATCACAATTAAAAATTTATGTCAAATATAAATTTTAGTGACTATTAAAATTTATAATGATTTAATAGATGCAGGACAATCGATTTTAATCGTTTCTCTGAAATATTTGGTTTGAAATTGGAATATCCGGGTCCGCTATCTTACTG
>CAYRTF010000278.1:0-1889 GCA_964427165.1 uncultured Actinomycetota bacterium
AAATATAGATAAGCTCATCAAGATGCTTTCAGGATCCATTAGTTTTTATGCGACTTTTGAAAATTTTGAGTATATAGTCAGGGGTGGAAGGGCCCCATTTCTTTCACGTTTTGCAGGTAAAGCGTCCCTCCTGAAGCCTATAGTTGCGTTTAACCAGGAAGGAAAACTGTCTTTAAAAAAATTCTGCCTTAATAAGAGATCTTCGATAAACTGGCTTTACCGCCTGGTTAGAAAAGATATACTGGATTCTTCAAATAATAGAACCAGGATAGGCATATGTTATGGCAATGATCAGGGACCTGCCAGAAAATTAGAAAATATGGTTAAAAATGATCCGGATATAGATGTAGAAGAAATATTAATGACCAGGATGACCGCTATTATGGGAGCTCATACAGGACCGGGAATATGGGGAATCTCAGCTTGTCCGGTATTTGATACTAAAAAGTTCTGATCAGGCCTCACTGTTTTTTGATGATGCCGCCGCCAAGCAGTTTCTCTCTCGTATAAAAAACTGCAGATTGACCAGGAGTTATGGAGCTGCAGTCACTCTTAAAAGTGACGGATGCCTCACCTCCGGAAGTGAGTTTTATTTCTGCAGGTTTTTCACTGCCGCCATACCTTACTTTTACTGCTGCATCGAACTTAATAGACGGGGGATCTCCTGAAATAAAATTAATATCCTTAAGCTGCATACCCTTTTTAAGGAGTTCCTTCTTTTCACCGGCTATAATAATATTATCTTCGGGTATTATCTTTATTACATAAAGTGGTCTTGTATGGCTTATCCCAAGACCCCTGCGCTGCCCAATAGTATAATAGGGATAACCACGGTGTGTTCCAATTTCTGTACCGCTGGAATTTATTATTTTTCCTTCTTTTATACGGGTAGCTTTTTTACCCAGAAAGTCCTTGTAATCCCGGCCGGAGATAAAGCAAATATCCTGGCTCTCATCTTTTGAGGCAAGAAGAGGAATAAAATCCACCGACATCTTCTTTATATTTTCTTTTGTAAAGTTTCCAAGAGGCGTCCTTATCCGGGATAATTGAGATTGATCCAGTTTCCAAAATACATAGCTCTGGTCCTTTGACCTGTCAGCACCTTTCAGGACCTGAAAAGTACCAGAATCCTCATCTTTCTCTATCCGGCAGTAATGTCCGGTGGCCATGAAATCAGCACCAAGCATTTCGGCCTTTTTAAGAAAAAGACCGAATTTTATCTGCTTATTGCACTTGACGCATGGATTAGGTGTAAGGCCCTGGAGATAGCTAGTGCAAAAATGATCGATTATTTCTTCCTTGAATGCAGGCGAGAGGTCAATAATAAAATGTGGTATATCCAGTTTGCGGCAAACCTGGTAGGCGGATTCAATATCTACACTGGTGCTGGCTGTGATCAGTTTATGTTTTTCCAGCTGCCCGGGAGGGACTATCCGCATTGTCATACCGAAAATATCCCAGCCTTCTTCTTCTAATATTTTTGCAACCATGGAAGAGTCGACACCGCCGCTCATTGCAATAGCTGCCTTTTTAGTATTCTTAGCATAGAGAGAGGCACCCTGATGTTTGGAAATATAATCCGTCAGCATATTGCGGAAAGCTCCAAGGACCACTTTTAATACATCCTTTTTGTTTTCTGGGAAGTTTCCGATCTCATCCTCTATATCATCTTCAGTTATTTTTGCAGCTTCAAAAAGATCTCTATTCTTTGCCAGCAAGGTCATCATGCTGGATGCCGCGATAGAGTAGCTGCAGCCAAAGGCCTTAAATCTTATATCGGATATAATGTTATTTTTTATACGGGAACTGAATATTACAAGGATTTCTGATATCAAGCTCGAATCTTTGCCGCTTGCATTATGATCTGTCAGCTCACCGGCATTATGCGG
>CAYRTF010000279.1:0-1862 GCA_964427165.1 uncultured Actinomycetota bacterium
CCCTTTACAGCACGCAGCAGTGCCTTTAAACATTAAGAAACATATTATAATAGAAATAAGATAAAATTCAATCAAACAAAATGGTTTATTCCGGTATGCCGGTTCCTGCAGAAGCATAGGTCAGAACCTTCCAATTAGATTTGAGCTTTGAGAGCCATTTTTTGGTATCTATAGCTTTAAAGCTTTCTGCCATGACTATTTCTTTATTGATATTACACTGCTCCATACCATGCCGGTCTCCAGCTTTCTTGTAATCATTATAAAGAAGTTTGTTGGCCGCAAGTATTTTTTCCTCCAGGTCTTCTCCCAAAAAAAGACCAGGATAAGGCATTAACTCGTCCCTGCTTACTCCATTTAAATGGCTGTGGTCCGACACCTTTTTATTCTCATATAAAAACCTTTTAATATCTTCCCTGAAACTTAGCCACTGCGGATTTTTTTTAGACGGCGGGATGTGCATTATGGAAAGAGTATTATCCAGCCAGAATCTTACACCGCTTATCCGGGTATTTATAAGGAAGTCAATATCCTCACCCCTGGTGATCGAAGGGTCAAAAGGTACATTTGCCAGTAGTTCCCTATGGAGTACCATATTTCCACCAAAAACAAAGGGGGTCGGTTTTAGTCTGGGACCTTTACCGATGATCTGGTCAAAAGCCTTATTCATCGCAGACACATTGTTCCAGTACTTTTTCTTCCACAAAGGTACGCTGGCTTCATCCAGCTTATATTTCCCATCACTGCTAATATAATATCCAGCTACCGCCAGTATTTTTTCTCCATTAGTCTCTGTGCCCACAAACTTAACTGCTTTATCGATAAACTTGCTATCTGTAAAAACCTCATCATCATCGATGAAGATGACTATATCGCTGCCATTCAGGATTCCGGCAAGGGAACACATGTTCCTTACCGAGGAGTAATTATCAAGATTTATCAGGGCACAGGTATTATCAGGGATATCCTCATTAAGCAGTTTTTGCTTTATTTTATCTAAATTGCCTTGATGGATAAGACTTATATCGATCTTCTCCTTAAAGGGCCTGCAGATCTCTTTGACCCTGTCCAGTGCTTCATTCTCAATACTATTTAATGTCGTTGCTATAATCAGCACTACTGAGAAATCATTTCTGCTTAGTATGTGCATGCTTTTCAGAACTCTTCCAAGCGTACCTTCCTGGTCAAGAGGAGTAGGGTGATCGAATACTTTATCTTCTTTTAGGTCAACATTCTCGGGAGGACCCCAATATGTAGGAATGACTATGGTTTTTTTTTGCAAAAATCCCTCCAGTATATATTAAAAAAAATAACTTGATCTATTAGTATAAGCTAATTATATAAGCTGCAATTATATAATTCTATAATTATTATTTGATACTTGTGCAGGATCCACTCCTGATGTATCAGATCCCCAGAACCTACTGTCATGTGCTCCGGGCCAATTCGTAAAATAAACAATAATAGCCAGAAGGACAAATAAGCCAGTATAGTCATGGATTTGTTTTTCAAATAGTAATTTTAAGGTTTTCATATATTTATTTTTTCAGTTTGTTATATTGTGAAATACTATATAGTTTCCATAATAGAAACATTTAAGATTTATTCTTTTATATGGGAGAGCATTCTCAAGTGATCATGGTTAGAACGGCTGCCAAAAAAGTAGCTAAGAAGATAAATAGATACCCTTAGCTATTCAATCAAATCTTTTAGACCTGACTACTTATTTGTCCTTCTTCTTTCCATTATTACTCTTATCTTTATCTTTTCCTTTTCCCTTGTCTTTTTTATCGCCATCTTCATCTTCCAGCCCTACGTCGTCTTCCGGACTTGTTTCTTCTTCTGTGATCTCGGGACCATAATCC
>CAYRTF010000280.1:0-1831 GCA_964427165.1 uncultured Actinomycetota bacterium
TCGACCAGGATATTGTCAGGCCGATGTATCCAGATGATTATATAGACCTCTGCGATATAATAGGCCAGGATGCAATGTTGTTTGATGCAGGTCTCTGGACCCCCTTTAAAAACGAGGATGAAAACGGCAAACTTGTCCAGGTAGCAGATAAATCAGTTAAGACTAGAGCCGACTTTGAATCGCTGACACTTGATTCGGATAGGCAGATAACAGATGCAGTAAAGTATGTGAAAGAGTATAAAGAGGCGATTAAGAAAAGGAACTCTAAAGCAGGAGTGATATGTGGTTATGGATGTATAACTCAAACACTCTATGAATTTATGATGGGCATGAACGACTTTATGATGATGGTCTATGAGGACAGGGCACTGGTCGAAGATATGCTGGAAACGTCAACAGAGCATTTCGCAAGATTAACGAAAGCTGTAATAGAAGCAGGAGCAGACCTGGTATTTGTAGCGGATGACATTGCCTTTAAAACCGGCCTGTTTATTCCACCCAAAATAATGAAGGAGATATGGGTGCCGAGAATGGCAAGGATAATGGAACCGGCAGTAGATGCAGGGGTACCGGTTATGTTCCACTCTGATGGAAAGGTAGATGATATAGTAGAGGACCTGATAGATATGGGTCTCTCATGTCTAAATCCAATGGACCCATACGGGATAGACTATGGCGACTATAAGACAAAATATGGTGGCAGGCTCTGCCTGTCAGGAAATGTAGACATAGAGTTTCCATTATCAAAAGGAACACCAGAGGAAGTAGATGCCGATGTCAAAAAGCATATGGATATCCTAAAATCCGGATATGGCTATATAGCTACATGTTCACATTCAATTGTAAACTATATACCGCATGAAAATGTAATAACATATCTAAATGCGATACATAAATATGGCAATTATTAAAAATAATAATGACTATCAATTGCAGATAGTATCTAATGGGTCGACTGATCAATAAATTATTTTAAAAAGGAAAGCGGGATTAAATATTATGGCCATTCTGGATGATATATATAAGCTGACAATAAAAGGTAATTATAAAGATATGCCGGATCTTATAATCGAAGCTGTAGATGATGGTACAGCGGCACATGATATAGTAAACGAGGCATTGTCCCCGGCCATGATAGAAGTAGGAGATAAGTTTGGTTCAGGGGAACTCTATATGCCGGATATGCTTCTTGCGGCTAAAGCAATGCAGACTGCGATGGATAAATTAAAGCCTCTGCTTAAGGGCGATAAAGATATTGTAGAAAGGGGAACCCTCGTAATAGGTACAGTAAAAGGGGACCTTCACGATATAGGGAAGAACCTGGTTATTACAATGGCCCAGGGCCAGGGATTTAAAGTGATAGATCTAGGCATAGACGTGGATTACAGGGCCTTCGTCGATGCCATAAAAGATAATAGTCCCCAGATTGTAGCATTTTCGGGGCTTCTAACCACAACCCTGGCAAATATACCGGAACATATAAAAGCCATAGAAGACGCAGGCTTAAGAGACAGCGTGGTACTTGCGGTAGGAGGAGCCCCTGTGACCAGGGACTTTGCAGATAGGTATGGTATTGAGATATATGCAGGAGATGCGTCGTCGGCTGCAAAGGAGTTCCTGGAAGCAGTAAAAGGATAGGAGCTATATTGGCAAAAAAGATAAATCGGATAACCATGGAGTTTTGTTTATTTTAAGAATATGAGTGTAAATAGATAAAAATAATATTCTATCATTTTTAAATAACAAAATATTATTTTGTCAAGGTTAAATTTAATTAATGTCAACGTTCAGCGATTATGTCACCTAAAAGTATATAGTTTTGTTCAGCGAA
>CAYRTF010000281.1:0-1820 GCA_964427165.1 uncultured Actinomycetota bacterium
CTATGATAATAGCCAGCTATAGCTTAAATATCTGCTATAATGGGATGTGGTTAGCGTGTGGCGGTTAAGCCGCTGTGGAAATCGGTGTTAAATATTTATTGCCACTGCTGATCACGGCTAAATGGCTTTGAAGAACCGTTAAACATTACGGTTATTCCCTACTAATAGTCTTTTAATAAGCTTATATCTACTGCAGCTCATACGAGAGTCCGGAGAATATCCCGGATTCAGCATCGGTCTCTCCCCCGGCATAATATGAAGATCTACATAAGCGTGAAAACCCTCGTGGAAAATACTGGAGATCTCAAAACTGTCCATCTTGCAAAAAGGCAAGAAATCGCCTTTCTCATCAAAAGCGTGGTCAAGATAAATTATACCGTTTAAATATGCTGGCCTTGCTCTTACCTGACACTTATCTTATCCTTTATTATCTTCAGATAATCAGCAGGAGGGCCATTTCCCTCAGAATAGTAAATGAATTCAGTCAGGGGGACCTGGCTTGAGATCTTATTTTTACAAGAAAAAAATATGCTTCCGCATGCAAGTATGACTACCAGGAAAAATACACCAGTTAATAATACGGTTGGTCTATTCTTTTTGCTTGTTTTATTGCCTTTATACATAAAAATGATCCCTATTCTCCCGGTACAGGTCCGATCGATATCACATACATTATATATAAGGATATTTATATCGGGCAAATTTAAAGAATCCAGAATAAACGGTATAAGGTGAGAGATATAGATAATTATGCGGGTATTTTAGCTATTGCAGATCTGCACGGACCTGGGCATAAGATTAATTGCCATATGAAAACAAAGATCCAGCGCCCTGTGCAAGCTAATATCTATGCAACTGTTTAATTCAGGACATACTCATGTTCAACCACTTTTACATGCTTGAACTTCAGGAATTCCTGAATGTTCGGATTTGCACTTTTTATTAGCTCATACTTTTTGCTACATCTACATCTGTAAAAAAACCGGTCCCCGGAAGCAGTGATCATACTTTTAGGAAATGCTTTGGGTTTTACCAGAAAATTTTCACCTGTTGTAATGACTCTGCCGCATTCAGTACACACAAATGTAGCAATATCATCTTTTAACTCAATAAGTACCATCTATGTCCCCCTGTTCTTTTATAAATAAGGGAAAGGCTATAGCAATCGCAACATTAACATATACTATTAATTAGTATATCGTATTATATAACAGATGATAATATTTTTAAAGTATTTTTTTAAAATATTCTTTAAATGATGACCGGACTTGCAGAATACAGAACCTACAGGTCTATCTTGCGGGTGCCAAAGATCTTCTGCAAAAGTGTCTTTAGCCTCCCCTCATATTTCTTGACCAGAAGCACGGCAGAGGAACTGTTTTTAGCGATATACTGGACCTTGTTGCCGATGAAGAACATCTTAAAAATATTCTCCCTGGGTGTATTAAGAACCAGAAGGTCGTATTTCCTGGAATAGTCGAGTATTGTCTCTACAATATTTGAGGACCTCTCTATTATGATATTTTCTTTTTCTATGCCTGAAAATCCATTCAGTCCATTTATGATCTTTTTCTTCAGGCCCTCCGATTTATTTGTGCCTTTTGAAGGCATAATATGCAGCAGATGTAGCTTTGCATTAAAGGCCCTGGCAATATTTGCAGACATATCAATAGATAATTTAGTATTCCTGATATTTGAAACAGGCAGGAGGATATTTCTTATCTTCCCAAGCTTGTTTTTCTGGACCTTTAAAACCATCGTATCACATTCTGCATTGGCAATTATCGGGTCAATAACACTTCCAAATATATAATCACTTT
>CAYRTF010000282.1:0-1814 GCA_964427165.1 uncultured Actinomycetota bacterium
GATCATAACAGACACCTTCGTCGCCACAATATATCCTTTGCCTGGATATTAGAAGTTCAAAGTCTACTTCATGTGCATCGAATTCAGGTCCATCAACGCATACGAACTTAGTTTTTCCTCCGACTGCGACCCTGCATGCTCCACACATACCTGTTCCATCGACCATGATCGAATTTAGAGAAACTATAGTCTTTAGGTTAAATGGTTTGGTGACCTTTGCTACCGATGCCATCATAAGCGCAGGACCTATTGCAATACATCTTTCAATATTTGTCTTTTTAGGATCTTCTCCGGTCAGGTTCTTTTCAAGGTAATCCCCCAAAAAGCCTGAAACAAATCCCTTATAGCCCAAACTGCCATCATCAGTGCAAATATGAAGCTCATCCGAAACCGCACCCATCTCATCCTCCAGTATGAGCATATCCTTCGTCTTGGCGCCTATCACCGAGATTATATAGTTTCCTGCCGCCTTAAGCTCCTTTGCTATAGGAAGTACGGGAGCAATACCGACACCGCCCCCGACACATATGACTCTGCCAAAATCTTCTATTTCAGATGCATTTCCCAGTGGTCCTACCACATCAAGGATACTGTCACCCTTTTTGAGTTCGGCAAGAAGTGCCGTAGATTTCCCTACTCTCATAGCTACAAGCATCAATGTTCCTTTTTCCCTGTCATATGCTGCAATGGTAAGAGGGATCCTCTCTCCATCCTCACGTACCCTTATGACTACAAATTGGCCCGCTATTGCTTTCTTTGCAATAAGCGGCGCCTCTATATCGAATTGTGCGATACCCTCTGCAAGTTCTTTTTTATCGATTATTTTAAACAAAAGTCTTCACTACTCCCCGGTTCGTTATATTGATATATAAAACAAGGTCAAACTTTAAAAAAAGTTAAGCTTACTCCGGAATTTTATCATTTTTTATCATAAATCCCTGTAATTTTAAAGCTATTTCCCCTATCTTGCCTGCAAAGGCCTTATCAGCTTCACATGGCTGCAATTGTCTGAGATCAGATGATCTTACATCTTCGCTATAAGGCATTATTCCAAGCACATTAAAATCTGCCAATTTTCCCCTGACAAGTTTCTCTTCTTCGCCGGACTTTATCTTATTTACGACAACATAGAGCGTCTTGATGCCAAGATCCGCAGCCATCCTTTTAACAGTATGGGCCGTTTGTATGCTCCTGAGCCCGGGTTCGATAACTATTATAAGCATATCCATATTCTCGCATGTACCTCTGCCAAGATGTTCAATACCCGCCTCCATATCCAGTATGACGATCTCATCCTGGTTTATGACCAGATGCCTGAACAAGCTTTTTAATATTACATTCTCGGGACAATAACATCCGCTTCCCCCTGCCTTTATGGTTCCAGCCACCAGGAGTTTTACGCCATCCACGTCAATTCCTATCTTTGAAGGAATATCAGATACTTTGGGATTAAGTTTAAAATAACCGCCATAGCTTCCTTTTTTTGCACCGGTCCGCTCCTCAACAAGTTCCTCCATGTCTGTAAGCGGGACTATCTCTGCTGCCTGCATATAATCAAGCCCCAGGGCAGTACCCAGATTAGCATCAGGATCAGCATCCACAGCAATTACTTTATTGCCGTTTTTAGCAAAATACCTTGCAAGGCATGCGGAAAGAGTAGTCTTTCCTACTCCTCCTTTACCTGATATTGCAATTTTCATATCTTATCCCCCTGTTTTGATCAAACATCCCAAGTTGTCTTTCTCACCAGCTTCCGCTGGAACCTCCTCCGCCCGAAGAGCCTCCGCCAAAGCCGCCAAAGCTTCCTCCTGACG
>CAYRTF010000283.1:0-1810 GCA_964427165.1 uncultured Actinomycetota bacterium
CCGTAATTGTCAATGAAAATGAGACACTTTCCTCAAAAGTTTAGTGTAACTCCTAATCATCATTATTTGATAATGGTTTATTGATCCAAACAGCCTCAGGTAAAGCCATGGGTTTGGGCATCTTACCTTTAAACCGCTCTGGATGTTTTATAAAAGCTTCATTTAAAACTGCCTGACGTTTTTTAATGATCTCTTCAGTCCTGCCATAATGGGCATCTTCCGGCGTAAGAAATCCTATACCGGAATGGTAATGGCAGCTATTGTACCAATTAAAAAAGCTGTAGCAGAACGATCTGCTGTCCTGAAAGCACCCGAACCGCTTTGGAAACTGGGGCCGGTATTTTAAGGTCTTAAAATGGGCTTCTGAGTAAGGATTGTCACTGCTCGTATAAGGCCGGGAAAGGCTTTTTGTTACCCCCAGGTCGGCAAGCAGGAAAGCAACAGGCTTTGATGTCATAGAAGATCCCCTGTCGGAATGGATGACAAGCTGCTCTGGCTCAATCTCCTGCTTTTTGGCCGATAGTTCGATAAGCTTTTTTGCCAGGCCCCCTTTCTCCCTTGAGGCTACCATCCAGCCCACTACATAGCGGCTGAATATATCGATTATCACATAGAGGTAATAATAGGTCCACTTTGCGGGCCCTTTAAGTTTTGTTATGTCCCAGGACCAGACCTGGTTGGGCCCTTCTGCCAGAAGTTCCGGTTTTGTATAAGAGGGATGGATAAGCTGATCTCTTCTTTCCCTTACTTCATCGCAAGCCTCAAGGAGCCTGTACATCGTCCGTGTAGAGCAAAGGTAGCTGCCGCCGTCTAAAAGGGCGTGGTAGACCTCCTGGGGTGCCATATCGACAAACTGCCGGCTATGGAGCATATCAAGGACCTGCTGCCTCTCTTTAGAAGATAGGGCCAGAGGAGGGGTGTATTTCCTTTCCGGTTTTTCGGATTTATCTTTCCACCGGTAATAGCTGGCACGGGAGATGGCCAGACCGTCACAGGCAGCTCTTGCGCCTACATCTTCTGCCAGGGCTTCTGCTATCTCCATCAGCTCTCCTCTTTTTCCCGGTCGAGTGATATCTGGAATATCTCTGTAATTTTTTTTTGAGCCTCTATTATGAGCTGAGCCTTTTTTAGTTCCGCCTTAAGCTTTAGGATCTCCGTGTCCTTTTCCTTTATGAGGCGGGCAGCCTTATCGGGCCTTTTTGCCCGGGGGCCTCTATTTTTAGAAAGGGCATCCAGTGTGCCTCTTTCTGCCTGGCGGCGCCAGGTATCAAGATTGGAATAATACAGCCCTTCTCTTCTGAGAAGTGCCCCGATTTGCCCTTGCTCCCTTAAGGCATCGGCTTCCCTTATGATAGAGCGCTTGTATTCTGCCGTAAACTTTCTTCGGATTGCTTTCTCTGTGACTTCATTATCGGGGATGTTACGATATTTGTGTGAAGCTTCGGGTGAGGAAATTCCAGTCGCCCTACGGGCTCCCTCCATTTCCTCACCCTTTTTCTCAGCATTCATAACCATTAGTTCTTTCTCTTCCATCTATATTTCTCCTTCCCTTTCTACTCTAAACTATTTATAGGGAAGTGTCTCACTTATATTGGCACAGAGGGAGAGGTAAGAAAAACATCATATCCGTACCAGTTTTATGACAGGCCAGTACCCTTAGGTTCTATAATTAACCTAACACACATGATCGCAGTTTATATAGTCATCCCGGATATATTCATCAAACTCATCAGGAGAAGTATTTATTTTTGGAGGATTTATAGGAATTTGCTTCTGGATCACCAGTCTATAAACAGTTAAAAGTTAACAT
>CAYRTF010000284.1:0-1051 GCA_964427165.1 uncultured Actinomycetota bacterium
TGCTAAAAAGAACCGGTTAACAAGGATAATCAGATTATCAATAGTCAATATGGCAGGAGTCCCTTCTGTTGTCTTTGGTCTGTTTGGATTGGGTTTTTTTGTTATCTTTCTTAATTTTGGCCGGTCCATACTTGCAGGGTCATTGACATTGGCGTTTCTAATTTTACCAACGATAATAACTTCGACTGAAGAGGCCTTAAAGAGTGTTCCCGATACATACAGGCACGCATCTCTTGCTCTTGGTGCGACTAAATGGCAGACAATAATAAAGATAGTGCTCCCACAGGCAATGCCTGGTATAATCACCGGTGCGGTTCTGGGTCTTGGCAGGGCTGCTGGAGAGACAGCGCCAATACTTTTTACAGCGGCGGCATTCTATCAGCCCAATCTTCCAAAATCAGCGTTCAGCCAGGTAATGGCTCTTCCTTATCATCTGTATGTAATGGTTACCCAGGTAGCAGATGCTCCGGATGAAAAGAAATGGGGGACTGCATTGGTGCTCCTTCTGATAGTATTGTTTTTTGCCTCGATTGCAACAGCGATAAGAACCAGGGCGAGACTAAGAAGGAAGAATTAGATCCAGAAGATCTCACGGATCATGATCCCCGGAAAAGGATCACGGGATAGAAAGACAAATAAAAGGTATAATAAGAACTTAAAATAGTATAAGGGCGGATAAGATGAGAAAGACATTTCACCAGAGACTTGAAGAAATAACTGATGAGGTTTTAGTGATGGGCAGCCTTGTCCAGGACGCGGTTCATAATTCTATCAAAGCTTTGATGAGGATGGATTCTGAGCTTGCAGAAAAAATAATAAAAGAGGATGAAAAAATAAATGAATATGATATATCCATAGAGGAAAAATGCATAGTGCTCCAGGCAGAGCATCAGCCTGTCGCAGTTGATCTGAGGTTTATCCATTCTATCAGCATTATCATAAAACATCTTGAAAGAATAGGTGATCTTGCAGTAAATATTGGCAAGATCGTAAAGAGGCTGTCTGCAAAGGAAGAAAAAAGCAATATCGATAAAAAAGTAATGGACCTCCT
>CAYRTF010000284.1:1061-1802 GCA_964427165.1 uncultured Actinomycetota bacterium
AGCAGACTTTGTCTAATGCCTTAAAAAAAAATAATATTGATAAAGAGGTAATGGACCTCCTTGTTGAGATGGGAAATCTTGTAAAACCCGAGCTCGGCAGGGCGCTTGAAGCTTTTAAGAACAGGGATGCCAGACTTGCTTCAAAACTCGGCAAGTCAGATGATGCAGTAGATGAGATCCAGAAGATGATATTTAAGAAATTATTTACCACAAACAAGGGTGAAGAAGACATAAAATTTGTAACAAATATTGCCCTTGCAAGCCGTTATCTTGAAAGGATCGGGGACCAGTCAGTCAATATTGGAGACAGGGTCCTGTATTTCCTTACAGGAGACTATAGTGTATTCCATGATGACACCTAGAAGCCTGAGTCCAGTTCCAGGACAGGCTCCTACCTAGCCTGAGGCCAGTTTTTTAAGCTGTGTGATCTGGTCCCTGGTGCCGATCGCTATAAGTTTTTGCCCGGCCTCCATAAGGGTGCCTCCGCTTGCTTTAGTGACCGAGATATTTTCTCCCTTTTCAAGAACAGATACTATCAGGGCTTCTATATCAAATTTTCCACCAGCATCCCTTATGGTCATACCGCCTATCCTGCTCTTTGGCTTGATCTCGATCTCGGCCAGCTGTATCTCGACATCTTCTGTCTTCATAAGCGTATCCATAAAATCACAGACCGAAGGCTGGAGCGCCATTGCGGCCATCCTTCTCCCCCCTATTATTTGTGGGGAGACGACCCTATCA
>CAYRTF010000285.1:0-1259 GCA_964427165.1 uncultured Actinomycetota bacterium
GGCTTAGATTAAATCTTTTTTTTATAAATCTTCTCATTATCCATCTATTAGTTTTTCTTACCGCCTCACCTGCTAAAGACTAGCAGGCAAGGCGGTTTTCATCTTCTTTTAAAGAATATATAATTATCTATTCAATCCCATACTCTTCGACTAATTCAGCGATCTGTGCATTTACATCTGCAACAGCAAGGTCAAGGGAATCCTGCAGACTCATATCATTTAATAGATAATTATCCAGTGCATCCTGCAGTCCCTTATTTACGAATGTCTGCCTGAATTCAGGTATCATAGGAGTAGTAACAGCATCATCCAGCAGTTTAACATATACATCATTATTGTATGGCGGAGGATCCAGGCCTCTCCAGATATCACTATCAAATAATGAAGTAACCGGCGGAACTACTGCATATGAGCTAGCAAACTCCCTGAAGCCTTCTTCTGAGTAGAGTGAAAATATAAGGTCAACTGCTACGTCGATATTTTTACACCCTGAGGATATTGAATAACCTGATGTTCCACAGAAAGCATAGTGTTTTCCGGTAGGCCCAAGAGGTGCTAACTGGACATCCCAGTCAAATTCAGCCAGTTCCCTAACCTTGGGAACACCCCATCTGAATGTAGGTAAAAAAGCTCCTTTCCCAAGACCAAATGCTGCAAGATCTCCGCCGAATTCATCGAGTGTCGATACTGGCATGGAATATCCCTCCTTGAAACCATCAAAGAATTTGCCTATACCTTCAACTGCTTCAGGGGTATTGAAATTATACTCATGGTTCTCATTAAGGCTGCCGCCGTCAAAACCATAAGCTCCTGCAGCAGCAATTATGGCATACATCCAGTAGGGATGGCTTGTTATTCCATACTGCATACCATCATCAGTTTCTTTGGTCAATGCTTTTGCCATCTCTACCATATCATCATATGTCCAGTCCTCGGTAGGATAGTCCAGGCCTGCCTCGTCAAACATGTCTTTATTGTAGAGATAGTTAAGTCCTGAAGCTTCTTTGGGTAAGAACATTACTTCACCTGTATGGATTGTTGCGACACGTAACATTACCGGATGAATATCTTTATCTGTGAACTCGTAGTCCCCACTCTGAAGATAAGGTGTCAGATCCATTGTTAGTCCTTCTTTAGCAAGAGCAGCAACATTTCCACCCCAGTTTGTAATAATATCGGGCATATCGCTACCAGCAAGCTGGGTTGTAAGTTTCTGGTTATATTCATCTGTACTATAAGTCTCTATTTCGACATTGACA
>CAYRTF010000285.1:1269-1797 GCA_964427165.1 uncultured Actinomycetota bacterium
ACATTGACATTTGGATGATCGATCCTATAAAGATCTACCAACTTCTGGATTGCATCTTCCTCGCCGGGGTAAAATGATATCACGGCCCATCGGAGGCTGACTTCTTCCATTTCTTCTTCTGAAGGACTTTCTTCAGCCATTTCCTCAGTTGTTGCTTCCTCTTCCGTACTCTCTTCGGTCATTTCTTCAGAAGCAACTTCTTCTTTGCAGCCTACACCTATTAAGCTTAATGATGTTATAAGCACAATCACTAACAACATTCCTAAAATCTTTGAAATTTTCATTTTTAAACCATTCCTTTCGTTTTACCCAAGACACCAGATAGATTATTAATCTGCTGTCACTTGAGTTTTTATTAGCTTTTTTACAGTATTTTTCTCTTTTTTCCCTCAATTGTGTTACAATTCTTTTCTGAGAATTGTGATAAAAATTTGGTGCTAAGCCATACTTTCGCAATTCTCTATTATTTTTGCATGAAACCTCCTTCCCTTTTAATATTAATTTTTATTTTCACCTCCTCCTATTTCT
>CAYRTF010000286.1:0-1781 GCA_964427165.1 uncultured Actinomycetota bacterium
ATCCAGTACTGCGGCATCTCCATTGCTCCCGGATTTAATTATTTTTTCTATAAAAGTATTTGCCTGGTCCTTTTCATATCCAAGAAACTCTACGTGAATATCTTTTGCGATATCCCTGTAAATATCAAGATTTTCATAAATTTTTTTATCAAAAGAAGCCCTGGCCTTTGATTTTTCAGAATGTTCCTTTAAATATTCACCAAACTTGTCAATGTCCAGTTTTAAACTATTTTCATCAAGTATTTCTCTTGTAAGTTCTACCGGAAAACCATAAGTATCATACAACCTGAAGGCATCCCTGGAGTCGATATAGTCGCCTCCGGTTTTCTTTATTCTTAAGATTTTTTCAGATAAGATCTTGCTGCCTTCTTTTAAGGTTTTAGTGAATCTTTTCTCCTCATCAAGTACAAGTTTTTTTGAGAACTTATTCTTTTCAGACAGTTCAGGATAATAAGATGAGTACTGCGCGGCGACAGTTTCTCCGACATCATCTATAAAATAATCATCTATGCCTATTTGTTTTCCAAATCTTATAGCTCTTCTGATTATTCTTCTAAGTATATATCCCCTGCCCTCATTAGAGGGCGTAACATCATCTGCAATAAGGAAATATATCGCTCTTATGTGGTCAGCAATTATCCTGAGCGCTCTGTTGGTACTGGGATCATAATCTGCATCTCCAGGAGATGTAAGGCTTTTGCCGGATATTTCCTGGATCCTCTTAAGCATTTTTTCAAACAGGCTTGTCCTGAAAACTGAGCTTTTTCCTTCCAGTACGGCAATTATTCTTTCAAGACCCATGCCTGTGTCAATATTCTTTTTAGGAAGTTCAGTGTATTTTTTGCCATTAAAATTATATTGTGTAAATACCAGATTCCAGACTTCAAGAAACCTTCCACAATCACAGTTGGGATTACAATTAGGCTTGCCGCAACCTGTTTTTTTACCAAAATCATAGTATATTTCCGTACATGGTCCGCAAGGCCCGGTATCGCCTGCGGGCCCCCAGAAATTTTCCTTTTTATCAAACTTATATATTGCATCATCGTTGAATCCGTGTTCTTTCCAATACTGGATAGACTCTTTGTCGGCAGGGATCTCTTTATCGCCTTTAAAAACTGCTATCAATAATCTATCACGGGATATTTTTAGGACATTTACTATAAAATCAAAAGCAAAATCAATAGCCTCCTTCTTAAAATAATCCCCAAATGCAAAATTTCCGAGCATCTCAAAAAAAGTGAGGTGCCTGTCAGTATATCCCACACTGTCGATATCACTTGTCCTGAAGCACTTCTGAACGGTTGAGATCCTTTCCTTTGGAGGTTTTTCCATGCCCAGGTAATAGGGCTTAAAGGGCTGCATTCCGGCAGTAGTAAAAAGTACACTATCATCGTTTTCCGGTATCAATCCTGATGAAGGAAGGATCAAGTGCTGTCTTTTTTTAAAATAATCTAAGAATTTTTTTCTAATATCCATAAATATATTTAGACTTTATTTTTTTATAATAAAACGGATATTCCGTTTAGTCGTAACCTAAAGAAGTTTTTTGCGCCCTGCTTTAGCAGGTGGATGCCCTCCGGTCTGCTTGGTAAGTCCTTGAAACTAATCAGGGCATTTACGCGACAGCCAAAGTATGGGCTTCCAATGTAATTTTGTTGGCACAAAAATTAACTGCGGTAACGATATAAATAGAATACCCGGTTTGATATTATCATAATCGATTTCTTTATTCAATAAAGCTGCGGTTATCCGTGGTTGAGACACAGGAATATATGGTC
>CAYRTF010000287.1:0-1774 GCA_964427165.1 uncultured Actinomycetota bacterium
GTCCTATGAAAATATCGGCTTTGTAGAAGTTGCATTTCTTGATCCTGAATTATTTTTGGATGCAAATGAAAAAGATATTATAATGCCTTTTAAAAAAACAAGCATTGAAGTCTCATCCATACACTTTGCACAGTTTAATCTGTTAAAACTTGATCTATTTCTAAGAGTGTTTGACAAAATAGTAAAGATTGCTGACCTGCTAAACTGCAATCTTGTAGTCATTCATCCCAGCATGGGTAAGTATGACCAGCTAAAGAGGTTTTTAAATGAAAAGATAAATCCGGTCCTTAAAAGAAAAGGATCATATTTATGCTGGGAGACCTTTGAAAGCAAAAGAAGAATATTTGGTGGAATAGATAATATGTTTAAATTTTGTAAAGATACTGGCCCTTACTGTATCTGCTATGATTTTTCCCACGTACATAAAGAGCAGAGTAAAATATTTAAAGACTTAAAAGAAAATATTGATATTATAAAAATCTTTCACCTATCCAATAGAAAAAGTAATAGCATAAAGCAGCATTATCCTGTTTACTATGATGAAGAAAAAGTGGCTCTTGATTTTAATCAGATTTTATCTTTCCTAAAAAAAATAAAATATGAAGGTCATCTGGTATTGGAATATTTGCCTCAGTTTCATTCACAGCTGCTTACCGATGGTCTGAAACTAAAAAATTTATATGAAGGATAATTCTATTTTTCTTTTTAAAAACTCACAATAAGTTGGTATCAGGCGAACGAAGGTTAATAAAAAGCTGACTGGTTAGAAAATTTCAACTGATTATAAATTCTATTTTATATCTGATAAAATTTAAATAATGATATAAATAAATGATGTGAGGTTAAAATGTCAATGAAAATCAATAAAAATGTTACCTGGGTAGGAAAAGTTGACTGGGAGATTCGAAGCTTTCATGGGGAAGAATATTCTACTTATAGGGGCACAACTTATAATTCTTATCTTGTAAAAGATAAAAAAGTAGCATTAATAGATTCAGTATGGAAACCCTTTTCCAAAGAGTATATAAGAAACCTTAAAAAGGAAATAGATCTATCCAAAATAGACTATGTCATAGCCAATCATGCCGAGATTGACCACAGCGGAGCCCTGCCTGAGACCTTATGGAGGAAATACCCGGTACTCCCATCTACTGCACTAAAAATGGCCTGAAGTCTTTTAAGGTCATTACCATAAAGACTGGAACTTTAAGACAGTAAAAACTGGAGACAAACTAAACCTGGGACAAAAGGACCTTATATTTGTGGAAGCTAAAATGCTTCACTGGCCCGATAGCATGTTCTGTTACCTTACAG
This sequence comes from uncultured Actinomycetota bacterium, assembly GCA_964427165.1. Classification (GTDB taxonomy): domain Bacteria; phylum Actinomycetota; class Humimicrobiia; order Humimicrobiales; family Humimicrobiaceae; genus M55B120. The sequence goes on from CAYRTF010000287.1 coordinate 1,315, forward strand.
GGGACAATATCCTGTTTTCCAATGATGCTTTCGGTCAACACTATGCCACAGAGCTCATATATAATGATCTGATAGATACTGAAGAACTTTACCAGGAAGCCATAAAATATTATGCCAATATCCTTACTCCCTTTAGTAAGCTTGTAAATAACAAAATAAATGAACTCTTGGAACTTAAACTTCCCGTAGATCTAAATTTGCCCAAGCCATGGAGTTATCTGGAGAAAGGACCCCTTACAGATTGTCAACAAATACATGCAGTGGTCAGAAGATTACCAGAAGGACCAGATAACCATAATATATGACACTATGTGGGATGGTACCAGAAAAATGGCAGAAGCTATAGCAGAAGGCATAAAAGAGACTGGTAGAAAAACCTGTATTAAACTATTTAACACTGCCAGGTCTGATAAGAATACCATAATAACAGAGGTATTTAAGTCAAAAGTAATACTTGTTG
>CAYRTF010000288.1:0-1749 GCA_964427165.1 uncultured Actinomycetota bacterium
GCATAAATATAATCCTTCCCTTTTGAGTACCGGGTCTATCTTTTCATTTACAAAACTCCTTATTTGATCATATCTCCCCATGCTGGGATGAATGACTATATGGTTGCAGTTTAGCAGTTCTGCAATCCTCACTGTCTTACTAAACACTTTTAGAAACAGATCAAGTTTGGACAGATTAAACTGCGCAAAGTGTATGGATGAGGCCTTAACATCGGCTCTCTCAAAGGGCATAATGATATCTTTTTCATTTACAGCTAAAAACAATTCTGGATCAAGAAATGCAACTTCTACAGAGCCTATTTCTTCATAGGCTCTAACAGCTTCAAACCAGTTGTATTTTTCATTCTCCGGATAAGAAGTCCTGATTGAAAATTTCATAATATAACCCTGAATTTTTACTTCACAAAATGAAAAAGCCCCACCTGGGGACTCTTTCACGCTAGTCCTACACGGACCATATCCACCTCCGGTTCTTCCGGATTGATTACAATATACTATATGCTTTTTAACGATGTCAAGGCTGGCACATAGGCCAGATTTTAATCTATAATATTTTATTTCTTTTATCTTCTATAAAAGTTTTTCCCTGCGGTAATATCTCTCTCTTTTTTTGAAAAGCTTTAAAAGGAATTCATTATTCTTATCCCTGTAATCATAAATACTTTTTCTACCCTTGGCCCTTAAAATCCTGCCAATATACTGAATCAATTTCCCTTCAAAGGAAAAGGGATAAACTAAAAATATACTGCTTAGATTCGGAGTATCAAGTCCCTCTCCCAGAAGTTGCCCAGTGGTAATCAGTACCTGGAAATTACCCTCCTCTATCTGTTTCATCTTTATCTTTCTTAAGGATTTAGAATCATCACCGGTAATTGTTATGACTTCACATGTTGATTTCAAATAAATACTTAATACTTCAACATGTTCTTTTCTTTCAGTAAGTACTAGTATCTTCCTTGAAAGTTTCAGCTCCTTCTTGATATCCTCAGATATCAATCTATTCCTTTCAGAATCAAAGATTATCACCTTTGAAAGTATCTGGAAGTCATCAGTCTTATTATCATAGGGAAAATATAAATTGGTATCCTTTATATTTAGCTGAAGATCTTCTTCAAATATTTTCTGGAAGTCTTGTACGATATCATCTGTGTTGCAGATAATATCTCCAATATATAGAAATATTAGTTTCTCATCATTATATTTTCTTTTAGGTGTAGCGGTAAGTCCAAAGATATAATAAGGATTAAAATTTACTATAGTCTGTCTAAAGCTTTTAGCCGGAATATGATGACATTCATCAATAATAACAGTACCGAATGATTCACTTAGATCTTTTAAGCCTTGAAATTTTGACAGGCTCTGGATCATTGCAACAGTAATATACTTTGAGACTTTTTTCTTGCCTGCCGAGATCTGTCCTATATCTTTCTTAGCCATTCCCAGAAAATCCTGTATTCTTTCAACCCACTGATCATATATTTGCTTTCTGTGGACAATTATTAGTGCAGGCTGACAATTTTTAGCTATAAGTTCTATTCCTAAAATCGTCTTTCCAAAACCAGGGGGTGCTACTATTATTCCTTCTTGCTTATGCTCACAGATATCAATGACCTTCTGCTGTTCGTCTTTAAGTTTAATCTTGGAATTGAATTTAATGTCTTCAAGCTTTTTCCTTCCGTCAAGAATCTTATAGCCAATTTTATTTTCATTACAAAAATCCAGAAGCTTAGTTAAAAATCCCCTTGGCAG
>CAYRTF010000289.1:0-1746 GCA_964427165.1 uncultured Actinomycetota bacterium
CCTCCATCAGAAAATTCAGTAGAATGAAATATGGAAATATCCTCTATGTTTATTCCCCTGGAACTTATTGCAAGAGTTATATCACTAAGAACACCAGACCTGTCAGGGATAGCGATTTTAAGCTCATATAGTTTGGAGATATCTTTCTCCACATATTTCGGTAGATTTGTCCTTGCTTTCTGAGCCCTCTGGTAATGTTTTTTTATATACTCGGAGTCATCTTTTAACAAACCATCTTTAAAATTATTTAAATAATTTATATAGAGTTCGATCGATTTAACGATCTCTTTCTTATTCTCAAGTGAAATATCCAGCCACATTTTAGTATTTGAAGCTGCGATTCTCGTCATGTCCCTGAATCCTCCGGCGCACAAACGGAAAAGATTCTTTAATTTTTTTTGCCGGTCATCGACAAGCTCGACAAGATTTGTTGAAAGAACATGGGGCAGGTGACTGATCAATGCTACATTTTCATCGTGCTCTTTTGGACTGATGGAGATTACCTTTGCCCCGATCCTTGTAAAAAGAGTATGAAGCGTGAGCAAATTATCAGTAGCAGTGCTATTTGTAGGAGTCAGAACATAGAAAGCATTTCTAAAAAGTTCAGGTTTTGCAGAAAGGACTCCTTCATTTTCAGAACCAGCCATAGGATGTCCACCAATAAAAAATATATCAGGTGGAAGTATATTATTGACCATCTCCACTGTTCTTTCCTTTGCACTTCCGACATCAGTGATGATCACACCTTTTTTAAGCCCATCTTTTATTGATCTGACAACTTCAATTGTCTTGCTTATAGGCGTGGCTATTATGATAAGATCAGCATTGCTGACAGCATTTTTGGGACTTAAGGCAACCCTATCAATAATATCCCGGTATTTAGCAATATTCATCGCTTCTTCTTCTATATCGAAACCAGTGATTATAAATCCATCTTTAAGAGCTTTAAGCGCCATGGCCAAAGAACCCCCTATAAGCCCAAGACCTATTACCGTTATGTTCTTAATTTTTTTCATTATATTCTATTCACTACTCAATTTTCTAATCCTGCAAAGATTTAAAAATAAGCTAATACTATATATAAAATCCAGGCTTTTGCCAATAATATCTGGTTTTTATTCTTATATTTTACAATACCTTTCATTATTAATTAATCTATTTGTCGAAGTAGCGGCCCAAAATGATCTATTGACGATTTTTATAAAAATACTTAAAAAAATAAAATAATATTGACATGAAAATTTATTTTTGATATCTTTTATGCATTCCTTAAACAGGAGGCAACTTTCTGGCAAAACCAGGGAATATTTTTGAAAGAAAGTACTTCCAGGTTAAAAACCTGAAAAGTCCCTGAGAAAAGTTTTTGGATATGTCCCGAGATTTTTAGTAACCTAAGGTGTAAACTATGGTGAAAGATAACTCGGGATTTTTTTATTTTAGGCTGTGAATATTGAGATCAATATACATCATCGTGGATTGATCGCCTGTCTTGATATTTTCTTTTTATTGCTTAAACCCTATTGGCCAGGTCCTCAAGTTTTCAGATTTAGATATCATGGATCTAACCCTTTCTATCTCTTCCTCAGTGGCACCTGATAATATGCTGATCTTCTCTTCAGTTATGTTCTTTTCCAGACCAGCAAGTATCTGGTCAAGCTTTCCATAATTCATTTTTAACATATCACTGTCGGTAATCCCCGGTATAAGATCAGGGCTGGGAGCTTTTTCTACAAAATAAGTATCAAT
>CAYRTF010000290.1:0-1685 GCA_964427165.1 uncultured Actinomycetota bacterium
ACCCCCAAAAACTGGACAAAAAATGAGGTAAGCTATCACTATAGTCAGGGGGTATAATATTGTCAAAATAGCAAAAGGAGGAAGACTTAGATGGAAGATTGAAAACGAAGGATTCAATATCCAAAAGAACAGGGGATTTAATCTGGAACACCCATACAGTCAAGACGAAATATCAATGAAGAACCTATATCTTCTCCTTCAGATCGCCTATATGATCAGCCAGCTTATGGAAAAAGGGAGTCTGTTGGCAGGTAAGATCCAAAAAGTCTTTGGCAGTGTCACCAATGTATTTGAACAGCTGCTTGAGGACTTAAGAAACAGACCTATCGGTACCAGTTTTTCAAACAAACCCATACAAATAAGACTCTCGTCTTTCCCTTAGCTACTAAAAGGGTTTCCAGATTAATCCCCTTCAAACTCCAGTAATTATATTATCATGGGCCCTTAGATAAGTCTCCTCTGAAATCCCAGCCGTTTAAAATTCCGGTAATATGTCGATTTTGTGCTAAAATCAAAAATGTTGTTCTTCGGAGCTGTGAAGCAATTCGATAGATTGAATGCAAATATATAATATAGTATAATGCGGCAAGTTCCTAGAATAATAATGTTTTATTGCAAAAAAATATGCCTAAAAAATATACAATTTTAGATATTGCCAGATTATCTGGCTTTTCAAAATCGACAGTTTCAAAGGTGCTCAGGGATGAACCTTTTGTTAAGGAATCCACCAGAAAAAAAGTTAGCGATATAGTAAAAGAAGTAGGTTACAGACCAGATGAGCTGGCTAGGAGAATGGTTCAGGGTAAAAATACTATTTTTATTGGCTTATTAATTTCAGATATCTTCAATCCAGTCTTTTCAGAGATAGCAGTTGGCGTGGGAAATGAGGCAAACAAACAGGGATATGGTGTAGTCCTGTGTAATTCTCCTTCAGCAGGATTAGCAAAGATGCATATTGAAATGCTGATAAACTACAGGGCAGCAGGGATAATAAGCACTATTACTGAAATGAAGGACGAAAATATAAAATACTTATCTGAGAGAAACTTCCCTTATGTGAATATAAATTCTAAAATTAAAGATATTAAAAGCAATGAAGTATTTATCAATCACTATGAGGCTGCAAAAAGTGCAGTAAAATACTTGATAAGAAAGGGACATAATAATATTGCTCATTTTAATCAGGTGTCTTTAGGATATGGAATGAAAATGCGCTTTAAGGGATACAAGGATGGACTGGAAGATAATAAAATATTATTTAGAGATAGTCTTGTATTGCAGGATTTAAACACCCGGGAAGGCGGATACAACTGTGCAAGAAGACTTATTGAATCCGGATTAAAGGCATCTGCTATATTTGCCTCTAATGACCTTATGGCGATCGGTGCTATGGACTTCTTTGCCGCGAACGGCTATAAGGTTCCTGATGATATTTCAATTATTGGTTTCGATGATATATGGATATCATCGCTGGAAAATATCAGCCTTACATCCGTCCATACTCCGAAGGCTGAATTGGGAGCGGCAGCTGTAAAGATTTTACTGGAGCGCATTGAAAAAGGCCCTGACTTTATTAAGCAGGACCATTCTTTCAAAACGGAAATAATTGAGAGAAATAGCGTTAAAGATATAAGCTAATATTTTTTTATTTATAAAATGGAACGTTCCCTTTATTCTGATAATAT
>CAYRTF010000291.1:0-1206 GCA_964427165.1 uncultured Actinomycetota bacterium
TGCTCGAAAATGGGGTAAAATCAGGTGATTTTATGAGAAAATACAGAAAGTTGGGCTAAGACCAGTTTTTGGAATAGGATTTAGTTTCTCGACGATTACCAGCTTTAATTATGGGGCAGAAAGATTAAGGAGGGTCAAAAAGGTATTAAAGGAAGCAATACTGTGGGTGATCCTTCTTCTGTGTACGGTATATATCATAATATTTGCTATACCGCATCTACTGCTTTCAGTATTTTCAAATGACGAAATACTAATAATGCAGGGGATGATGCCCTTAAGGATAATGGCTCTGCTGCTCCCATTCAGGGGATTCTTTATCATGGGAAGATCATTTTTTCAGGCCATTGGAAAACCCAGGCAGGCACTTATAATCAATGTCTCATATATCTTTATTCTGATACCTCTTTTCTATATCCTTCCACATTTTATGGGAGTAAACGGGGTCTTTGCTTCCTGGCCGATAGCAGTATTTATATCAGCATGTCTGTCGGGAATATTTCTTTTTAGGGAAATAAGGATGCTGGATCATAGCATCAGAAAATTGGGAACAGGGCATTAAAGTCTATTCAGGATCTTCAATTATCGATCTGACTGATTCCCTGATCACAAGCTTTGGTTCGATGAGGATCTTTTTCTGAGTAAGCTTTTCACCTTTGATAAGTTTCAGGAGAATACTGGCAGCAGTCTTTCCTGCTATATGGGGGAATACATCGACAGTAGTAAGTGACGGGTAAAGCTCTGCAGATAATGGCAGTCCGCTGATACCCACCAGCGAGACATCATCAGGGATCTTGTATCCTTTTTTATAAACAGCTCTTATTGCCCCTATGGCTATCTGGTCAGAAGCAGTAAATATGGCCGTGGGTCTGTCAGGAAGATCCATAAGCTTTTCCGCACCCCTGTATCCGCCATCCTCATAAGGAGCTTCCTTTATAATATAATCAGGATTTATTTCTATATCATTATCATTTAAAGCCTTCTCGTATCCTCGGTTTTTATACCTATATGTAGTGTAGTCCACATCACCATTTATAAATGCTATCTTTTTATGCCCCAGTGATATTAGATGGGTTATTGCCTTATATGAGCCCTCTACTTCATCCGCCATTACCGAATATACATTTGAGCCTATAATATAGTCATTTATTATCATTACAGGGATCTTTTCGGACAGATTACTTATATACTTGTGATTAAGCTTTGCTG
>CAYRTF010000291.1:1216-1651 GCA_964427165.1 uncultured Actinomycetota bacterium
AATAAGAATAATGCCGTCCACTCCTTTTTCAAGTAGTGTATCCAGGTATCTTTTTTCTTTTGCTATATTTCCATCTGTATGGCAGAGAAAGATATTGTAACTATTCTTATCCATCTCATCCTCTACTGCTTTCACTAAAAGGGGGAGGAAGATATTTCTGATATCAGGAACAAGAAGACCAACTGTCTTCATGCTTCTTTTAACCATGTTTTCAGCTTTGGTAAAGCGTGAATAACCGAGCTCCTTCATGATCCTTCTTACTATCTTTTTTGTCTCATCCGAAATAAGAGCTGAGTCATTTAATACTCTGGATACGGTAGCAGTGGAAACTCCTGCCTTTTTTGCTATGTCTTTTATAGTTACAGCCAATTAACCACCTTATGAAATATATTGCATTTATAATATTAAAAGTTGCATTAATATTTCCATAAGTAT
>CAYRTF010000292.1:0-1647 GCA_964427165.1 uncultured Actinomycetota bacterium
GTAGGGACAGAGCTTGATGTCAGGCACATTGCGGCTACTCCCGAGGGCATGAATATTACTGCCAGCGCAGAACTTATAGAAATAGATGGAAAAAGACTGGTCTTTAAAGTCGAAGCATTTGATGAGGTAGAAAAGATAGGTGAAGGAACCCACCAGAGGTATATAATAGAACTTGAAAAATTCAAGAGTAGGGCCCAGAGCAAATCAGTAAAATAATATAGACTTTTTATAATATCCGGGAATATTTTTTATGCTCAACAAGATGAGCGCCTAAACGCTGTATTTTTTAATAATATAAGCCAGTGACCCTTGTATCAGATATATTTATTGTAATTGCTTTGTATTGCTACAGATACCCCATCGGATTCTGCGGAACACCATTTATCCTGACCTCGAAATGAAGATGCGGTCCCGTTGACCAGCCGGTAGAGCCGACCCTGCCTATTACCGAGCCTCTCTCGACCATTTGTCCGATGGAAACATCTATGCTTGAAAGATGTGCGTACCATGTTGCATAGCCACCTCCATGGTAGATCATCACTGAATAGCCATACCCGCCAAAATAGCCGGTCTGAATGACTTCTCCCCCTGCTGCTGCTTTTACAGCGGTACCATAGGGCGCTCCAATATCGATTCCAGCATGCAGTCTTTTTGTCCCCAGTATGGGATGTATCCTGTAGCCAAAACCAGATATCAATGGTCCTGCTGCGGGCCAGAGAAGTTTTCCGGAGGGGGGCATGCCGTATCTGTAGCTTTCCAGGATTCTTGTGAGCTCTTTCTCTTTTTCAGCAAGTTCCTCCTCCATTTTTATCAGTGCCGCCTTATCAGCCTTAGTCTTTGAAAGGAGATATTTCTTCTCGCCATAAAGATCCTCTATCTCTTCAGTCTTATTCTCTGCCTGTTCTACCAGTCCGGCAATCTCTTCCTGATGTTTTTTCTGCATCTCTCTAAGCTCGATTACGACTTTCTTCATACTCAGCACAGCATCTCTTTTCTCTTTTATCTGCTGGACATTATCATTCCCCTGCTGGGTGAAAATATTTACTAACTTGAGATTTGAGTTAAACTCAATAAAGGTGCTGACATCAAGCAGTAGTTCCAGAATATGGTTTGCACCTTTTTTATATGTATATACTACCCTGTCGCTTAATATCTGGAGATTCTGGTCGAGCTCATCCTTAATAACTTTTATCTCCTCTTCTTTTAAGACGATCTCCACAGTTGTCTGGTCAACCTTGCTTTTTGCATCAGATAGCTGGTCATTTAGATCACTAAGTTCAGAGAGTGCCGTTAGGAGCTGGTTTTCTACCTGGGATACTTCATTGGCATAGCGTTTTTCATCGGCTTTCGCTTCTTCGATCTTTTTCTTGGTCTGCTCTCTCTCTTCTTTTACTTCCGAGAGTTCATCTTCGATTGATTGAGGAAAAAGCTTTTGCGGGCATGCAAAAAAAGTTAGTCCTGTGAGGACAATAATTAGACTAACAATTATGGCTACGATTCTATTACTTATTACTTTCATTATTCTATTGTGACAAATATTATACTATTATTTGATGTATTTATCCAATATGTGGAAATTTGGGTAAAAATAACAGGAATAATGGCTGTCCTTATTTTTATTTCAATGAGGGTGTCCCTATTTGTATA
>CAYRTF010000293.1:0-574 GCA_964427165.1 uncultured Actinomycetota bacterium
TGCTCTTTACAAGTCAGCAAAAAAATGGGGACAGTATCCATTAAAGGATGAGTTGATTGAGCTAAGAAATACAATACCAGAAGAATAGGAGAAGAGAACATAAGAACAATAATGAATAGTAGAAAAACTTTTAAAGCATATATAAAAGGCAAATAATGTATGACCCTCAATTCACATATAAGGTTGCATGCCTGTATTACAAAAATAATTTTACTCAAGAAAATATTGCCAGAAAACAAAATATATCCAAGTATAAAGTCAATAGAGTCTTGAAAAGTGCGTTGATTCAGGGTATTGTGCAGATTAAAATAGTTAAACCAGAAATTGATAAAAAACATAATAAATAAGTCCTACCTGATCCCGAATAGCAGCTACACACTAATATCCATCTCCTTATGTAAATTCCTCTTTGGTTTTTACACTTTGGCCATCGGCCCGCTACTGGTACCTCTTGGAGATACTTTTAATATTAGTATAAGGGCCTTAAGTATTGTATTTGTCTTTAACTTTATTGGGCAGGTAGTGATCGTCTTTTTTACAGGACTCCTTGCAGACAAAGCCGGCACAAAAATAA
>CAYRTF010000293.1:584-1624 GCA_964427165.1 uncultured Actinomycetota bacterium
AATAAAATTGTTCCTGCTTATAATACTTCTTGCGGCAGCAGCTCTGGTATTTACTTTTATAAATAGCTATATCATATTCCTCTTACTATTCTTGTTCATGGGAATTTTCAGTGTTTCTATTAATATTATTGCTGATGCTTCTATCTCAGATACATTTGGGACCAACCGGGGTTTTTATTTAAACATCGCCCATATATTCTTTGGACTGGGAGCAATATCGTCCCCGATCATATTTAATTATGTATTCTCCCGGACAGGTGATTACAGGACCATTTATCTGGTACTGTTCTTTATCTCTCTTTTTGTCCTAATATTGATTTCTCTGGCAAAGTATCCGCAGGTGCATGATGAGTCCATTAAAGCCGGGATAATTATAGATCTTTTAAAAAATAAGAGATTTGTGTTAATGATTGTCTTTGCAGCCCTGTCTTTTGGGGTAATGACAGCTATCTCAGGGTGGGTGCCGACTTTATTCCATAAATATCTGAATGTATCGGCAAGCTTTTCAAATTACTCGCTGGCTTTCTTATGGACAGCAGTTTTACTGGGCAGGATCATCACTGCTTTTCTTTCCAGGAAAATAAAAATAATCATACTTATAAAAATAATCAATATTATCACTTTTTTTGTACTGGCTGCCTCATTTTTCTTAAATGATTCGATCTATCTTCTTATAGACTATCTTGTACTGGGACTGCTGATTGGTACTTATCCACCTCTGCTGGTCTCCTATAGCCATGAAATATATAAGAAACACAGCAGTACCAGGATAGCCGTTATCTTTTCTGCAGGGTCAATAGGGATAATAATCATCTCTTATATTGCAGGTTTTTTTGGGGATTATATTGCCATGAGTAAGATCATTTCTTTTTTCTCTGTATTTTTCTTGGCCTATATCTTTATTTTTCATAAGTTCTTTGGGACCAGATGATCGGATCCTATGCTACTCCTCGACGAATTAGTCCCATTGCCTGCATGATTTGTTTTGAGACGATTTGCAGGTCAGTCTTAATCAGGCCCAGGATTTTCTCCACAGTTAT
>CAYRTF010000294.1:0-1618 GCA_964427165.1 uncultured Actinomycetota bacterium
GAGCGGGGACCCTCCAGCTTTGCTTTTAATCTGTCAAGTTCTTTGAATGCTTTGATTTTTATGGCAGATTTAAACAAACAGCTGAAGGCTTATTCTAATAAACAAAAAAAACTTGCCGGCAAATTGCAAGAGACAGGTTTTATCTGGCCGGGCAATATCCAGCGCAGATATCTTACCTGCGGGAAGCCGTATTGTGCCTGCCGAAAAGACCTTAAAGCCAGACACGGTCCTTATTTCTATTGGACCAGTAAAGAAGGTAAAAAGACCGTATCCCGGCTGCTAAAGCCAGAGGAGGCCGATCTTTTAGAGGAGTGGATAGGAAATAGGAGAAAACTCGAAATAATAGTTCGACAGATGAAGGAGCTTTCCGATAAGGCATTTAAGGTGCTCTAAAATTAAGGAAAGAGAAACAGAGGGGATAACCTAGTGTCATGTCAATCACCAAATTGTCGGATAAAGTCTTTTCAGCTTTATTCTGGCATCATCAGCCGTAAACTGCCAATCCACCTTAGCCTCTTTATTATTCCTATATTTCTGCCAGGCACGGGTTTCTCTTTCTATGGTCCTGATATCATCAATTCTTCTGTTCAGGCATTGACCGTTTAGTACATTTAATTCAATCTCTGCCATATTGAGCCAGCTCCCATGCTTTGGAGTATAGATAAATTCAAACCTGTCCCACAGCTCTTTTGCCTTCTGCGGACTAAAGGTCTCGCATAGCGATCCTGGTGTATGAGTATTAAGATTATTCATTACAAGTATTGTCTTTTTGGCTTCCCTGTAAGTTTTAGCAATCTCTTCTACAAAATATGCCCAGTCATCCTTTTTTCTTCTCTCTGTAATACTTACACGCTTTCCTGCCAGAGGCTCGCATGCAAGGAAAATATTGCACACTCCGCATCGCTTCTATTCATAGTCGTGCCTGGCCGGTCTTCACGGTGCTTGCCGAATGGGGACTTTTGTCTCAGAGATAAGCTGTTTAGGTGATTCATCCATGCATACAACCGGATAGTCAGAATCTTGTATTTGTTTGTAGATATCTAATACCTTTTCCATATTTGCCACAAAGTTTCCATTACAGCCCGGTGGGATTACCCACTGCTTTTTTAGCCAGGGCTTAAGTTCGTTTTTTTTAGGACCCTTCTTATTGTTTCATGTGATATGCTGTTAATATATTTAAGTTCTACAACCCTGTCAGCTAAAAGCCTGAGTGACCATCGAGAAAAGCCCTCGGGTGGTTTGCTGCAGGACAGGGCAATAAGATGCGCTTCAAAATCCCCATCGGCCTTTTTTTGGTAAACCCTGTTACTTTTTTTACCGTTTAATGCTATATCCAGTCCCCGGGTGACAAATCTTTTTTTAACCCGGTCGATCTTTCTCATGCTGGTATTTAGCACCTTTGATATTTCTGCATTGGTGGAACGTAAGTTTTGATACTCTCCCTCATCGCATGCCAATAGAGTCAATGCATTTAGTACTTTTTGAGACCTGTGCTTTCCTTTAGAAGTCATCTCAGTTAATGATAGCCTTTCCTCTTTGGTTAGTGTCACTATGTATATAATTACCCCCAAAAACTGGACAAAAAATGAGGTAAGCTATCACTATAGTCAGGGGGTAT
>CAYRTF010000295.1:0-1559 GCA_964427165.1 uncultured Actinomycetota bacterium
TATCATTTCTTATTTAGTCATAAATATTAATTAGGTTTACCATAATCCTGCAGTTAAATTGCATTATACGATTATACATCGTATAATTAATCATATGAAAGTAACGGCAATAATATCAGATGAACTTATTAAAGAGGTAAAAAAGCTTACCAGAGGTAAGAATATCACTGAATCTGTCACAATTGCCCTTAAAGAGTGGCTGGCTTTAAAAAAAGTGAAAGAACTAAATCAGTCAATAATGGAAGAACCTCTGGAGTTTGATGCCGATTTCTCCGCTGAAAGAGTAAGGGAGACCGGCAGGAGATGACAGTAAAGCCCATGAAGAAGATAATTGTCGACACCAGCATATGGATAGAATTCTTAAAGAAAAACCCCAAGATCTTCCTATCTATGCAAGTCTTATTGGAAAAGAATAATGCTATAGCGCTGGAATGTATTTTTGGAGAACTCCTGCAGGGTGCAAAATCCGAAAGGGAAAGGAAGATGATACTTTCGTATTGGCAATATCTTCCAAAAATTGAAGATACCAACATCTGGGTCAATGCGGGAATATACTCAGGAAAAAATAAGTTGATCTCAAAAGGTATTGGTCTGATCGATTGTGTAATAATAACGGCAGCTATCAATAATGGACTTATTGTCTGGACACTTGATAAAAAGCTTCAAAGTGTAATGACAGACGAACTTAAATACCAGTAATAATACTGTATTTTTCACGGTTTTGAGTAAAATAGTGACCAGACCCAGCCGAAACACACATCTGACATTTCAAATAAATTTATCATAGAATCTAGATATGACCTCAAGCATATCTTCATCTAATCTCGACATTGCTTCTAACCTGATATCCTCAGGAACTCCTCCATAAAAAGCCTCTGCTATCCCTCCGGTAATACATGCTATGGTATCACTGTCTCCGCCAATTGATATGGCTTTTCTTATTGCATCTTCAAAATCATTTGATTCAAGAAAAGCTATTATGGACTGTGGCACGCTTCCCTGGCAGGTCTCATTAAATGTATATCCGGATCTTATATTATCCAGAGTATCATTGAGATCATATTTAAAACTTCCGGTAATATATTCTCTTATTTCGTTCCTTGTTTTCCCATTTCTGGCAAGATATATTGCCGAAGCGACAGCCTGGGCACCTTTTATTCCTTCTGGATGGTTATGGGTAACAGTAGCGCTTCTTTCTGCCTCTTCAAGCACTTTATCAATACTATCATATGCAAAACCTATAGGGCTCACCCTCATAGCAGAGCCGTTTCCATAGCTATTATATGGGCCCATATGATCTGAGCTTCCCCACTCATGAAATCTTCCCCCATAGCCTCTGCCGGGGTATTTCCTATAGTATTTTCTATAGAGGCTAGAATAGTCTCCATTAGTTAAAATGCAGTCAGCGGTTGCAATTGTAAGGACCGTATCATCTGTAAAATCTGACCGGTCGCCAAACAGTGGAAAGTCAGTGGACCTGATATTATTAAATTCATAGATAGATCCTATTATGTCTCCTGCGATTGCTCCGAGCATATTTTCTCTCGATAAAATCTAGT
>CAYRTF010000296.1:0-1522 GCA_964427165.1 uncultured Actinomycetota bacterium
GACCAGTATAGAGAGTATATATGCTGCAGGAGATTGCTGTGAATGCGAAAACCTTATCTCAGGCGACAGGCGATCCTACAACCTGGCCACGATAGCAAACCGCCAGGGAAGAACAGCCGGATATAATGCTGCCGGGGGAGATGAGAGATTTGACGGCAGCATAGTGACTTCAATAATAAAGGTCCTTGATATTGCCATCGGCAAGACCGGCTTGAGCCTTAAGGAGGCAAAAGGGCTTGGAGTGGACACAGGATGCATCGAGCTTCATTATGGGTCGCATGCAGGCTATTATCCAGGTTCGGAGACCATGCATATGCTTATAGTGTTTGATAGGAAAAGCAGAAAGCTTATAGGCCTTGAAGCTATTGGAAGGGACGGTATAGATAAAAGGGTCGATATCGCGTCGACAGCGATCAAGGGAGGACTCACCGTAGAAGATCTCGCCAGTATTGAAATGGCCTACCAGCCGGCTTATGGATCTGCCCGCGACTCTATAAATATCCTTGGGATGATAGCGGAAAACTTAAAAAAAGAAGAAGTCGGCTTTATCGGTATATCTGAGATGCGTAAGAGGATGAAAAATGGTGAGGATATGACAATAATAGATACAAGGACCGCCAGAGAATATGATGCCGGGCACATAGAAGGCGCGGTGCTTATTCCGGTAGATGATATCAGGGATAATATCAATATGCTCGACCCCGGTAAAGAAATAATCCTCTATTGCCGCACTGGATACAGGGCATATCTTGCCTTAAAGACATTAAGAAATCACGGATTTTCTGATGTCAAATTGCTTAATGGCTCATATCTTAGCTGGGAGAGGAGGCTTTAATAAGAAATCTTTTCGTTTTTTTAAGTTGTTCTATCCCAAATATTATCATTGAAAATAAGTCTTCATGATAATATCATTGTATCAAGGGTCAATTTAAACACCGGACTTAATATGAAAGTATCTAATATTACCTGGAAGATCGGGGGAGAAGCAGGTTATGGAATACTGACATCCGGCAGCATATTCTCCAGGAGTTTTTCCAGGAAGGGATATTCGGTTATAGATAATATTGAGTACCCTTCCCTTATCAGGGGAGGTCACAATACTTTTACCGCCAGGATAAATTCAGGGAAGATCTTCTCGCTCAATAAAGATGTCAATATTCTTGCAGCTCTTAATCCCGAAACCATTAAACTTCACCAGGATGAAGTGATGTATGGCGGTTATATTATTTATGACGGCACCAAATATGAACAAAAAGAAATTAATAATACCAGAAAAGATATAAATTATATTTCAATACCCATGCAAAAGATCATAAAAGAAATGGGTACTGCCGAAGTAATGGTAAATAATATCGCCCTGGGTGCTTCGGTTGCACTTCTAAGCTATGACCTTGAAGTGATGAAGACTACTGTAAAAGATGTATTTAAGAAAAAAGGCCAGAAAATAGTCGAAAATAATATCCGGGCTCTTGAAGCCGGATACAGGTATGTCAGGAAAAGATCCAGGGTCAAGGCCTATGAG
>CAYRTF010000297.1:0-1511 GCA_964427165.1 uncultured Actinomycetota bacterium
ATTCTTTACCAGTATTTCCACAGCCTTTTTATCAGAAAGGCCCTGGCCCGCTATTAGCGTATCTTCATAATGTTTTTTCCACTCATCAGGTCTTTTGATGGCCGCTGCTATTCCTCCCTGGGCATACCATGTAGTGGAATCAGATGGGGAACTCTTGGTAAGCACTTTTATATTATGTTTTGAGAGTCTTATTGCAGTAGAAAGTCCAGCTATCCCGCTTCCGATGATAATACAATCGGAATATGGATAAGTCTTTATGGCACATGAAGGATCTATAAGGTATCTTGGTATCATAATCTATAAATTAAAATTATTTGCTATTTTAAAGCGATCATCCTGTCAATTGCTGATTTTGCCCTGACCGCTATATCCTCCGGGACCTCTACTTTGGTTTCTTCTTCCTCCAGCGACCACAGGATCTTTTCAAGATTGGTAAGTTTCATATTGGGACAGGTAGCCCCGGCAAAAGCCGGGATGAATTCTTTGTCCGGATTTTCCTTTTTGAGACGGTGTATTATTCCTACCTCTGTCCCGACTATGAAAGACTTATTGCTAGAATCTTTCATATACCTTAGCATTCCTCCGGTAGATTCAACCCTATCTGCTACTTTTATAACTTCAGGTGTGTTTTCAGGATGCACTATTACTTCGGAATCCAGGTTTTTCTTTTTTAGTTCGATTATCTGCTTTGCATTTATCCTGATATGTGTCGGACAATAACCGTTCCAGAATATCATCTTCCTCCCAGTTTTTTCCTGTACATAACTTCCGAGATATTTATCAGGTATGAAGATTATATCTTTGTCATCCGGTACCGACTCTACTACCTTTATGGCATTTGAAGATGTGCAGCATATATCGCTTAAGGCTTTTACTTCAGCTGTTGAGTTAACATAGCAGATGACTACTGCTCCGGGATGTTTTTCCTTAAGCTCCCTTAACTGGCCAGCTGTTATCATATCTGCCATTGGGCAGCCTGCATTACTATCCGGAAGCAGGACCATTTTGTCAGGATTAAGTATCTTTGCAGTCTCTGCCATAAAATGGACACCGCAGAATACGATGATACTATTTAGGACCTTGCTTGCTTCAATGCTGAGCTGTAGAGAATCTCCGACAAAATCAGCTATATCCTGCACCTCGCCTATCTGGTAATTATGGGCAAGGATTATTGCATCTTTTTCTTCTTTAAGTTGCTGGATCCTCTCAGTCAACCTATTTTCAGTATTCATAATATCTTTCCGTATGGTTTTTTACCCGGTTCTGGTTTTGTTATTTTAAACTATCAGCCTTAAAAATAAAATAATTATCTATTGAAAAGGTCAGGTCATTATCATCTCCGGCAATGCCGGACCATTATCCCCGCTTTTTCAAATACAACAGGAGCCTGTGATTAAATTATAAGACAAAACCAGGTTTAAAAGAAATTTTTAAATTTTATTTTTATTTATTTTAGTGTTATTATTTCACTCTTAGAAAGATTCTAAAGTCATTTTAAGATAGTTTTTTAT
>CAYRTF010000298.1:0-1509 GCA_964427165.1 uncultured Actinomycetota bacterium
CTATGCATCCGGATTTGTAAATGCTGTGATGAGAAAAACCTCATCTGTTGACAATGCAGATATATTCCTTGAGGGCCTGCTCAGAAAGAAGAAAGCCAGCAAGGTAGAGGTATTGAGTATCCGTTATTCATATCCAGGGTGGATCATAGAGTACTGGATGGAACATTTTGGAAGGGAAAAGACAATAAAGCTGTGCCGCTACCTCAATAGGACGCCCGGGTTTTATCTGAGGGTGAATAAAGTTCTGGCAGGAGATGATAAAAACATTGCTAAAAGACTAAGATCTATGGGTGCAGCAGCAGTGGACCTTAAGGCTGCCGGCCTGAGGGACCTTCAAAAGGATTTTACGAAAGTTTTTGGACCTATTGCGGTTTCCGCACACAGGAAGGAAGATAAAAAATTCTTCAGCCAGGCAGCCAGGATAGCCTCGGCCCACGGTTTAGAGAAGACGAAGTTATTCCTGGAAGGGCTGGTCACATTACAGGACATTTCCTCACAGATGGCTGTCAGGTATTTTTTAGATCCCAGGCCAGGCGAGAAGGTCCTTGATGTGTGCGCGGCTCCCGGAGGAAAGACATCCTTTATGGCTGAACTCATGGAAAACGAGGGGGAGATAGTCGCTGTGGATATAAGTGATGAGAAGCTCAAATTTTTACGGCAAAATATTTCGAGGATGAGATCCGGCATAGTCAAAACCCTAAGGGCCGATGCATCCAGGAGTGATTTTCTGGCAGGTGAAAAGTATTATGGGTATTTTGACAGGATATTTGTTGACGCTCCATGCAGTGCGCTTGGCACCATATCAAAGAATCCGGAAGTGAAATACAATAAGAAGAAAGAGGATATTGAAAGGCTTTCTGGGAATACTCTCGCAATACTGTCTGCATGCGGGCCGTATCTGAAAAAGGGAGGAAGACTTGTCTTTTATACCTGTACACTGTCACCTGTTGAAAACCAGCAAGTGGTAGAGAATTTCATTGAAAACAGTGGTGATAAATATATTGTAGAAAAAGCAGGCTGCAGCCCTGTCGCACAGGGTCTGTATGGAGATGAGCCTGGAGACCGGGCCGGCAATGGAGATAAGGGCGTAGATATGCAGCTCGAGATAATGCCGTACTATCTTGGAAGCGAGGGAGGCTTTGTAAGCGTATTTAAAAAGCGATGAGCCTGTCCAACAAATCCAGGCACAGTTCCCGCACAAGCTCTTAAATGACTTTCCTGACTTTATTAGCTTTCAGGCAGCTCGTGCAAATACTTATATTTTTTACCCTGCCATCAAGCTCTACTCTCGCTTTTTGGAGATTGGGCTTAAAGACTCTTCTGGTTTTTTTATGTGAATGACTTACATTATTCCCAAAAGCCGTTTTTTTTCCGCATATGTCACACATTCTTGGCATTTTATGATCACTATTTCCTTATCTTCAAATATTCACTTTCCATTACCGGTAGGTAACAGTAATTATATTTTCAAACTTTAGTATTATATAATTAAAAACGTCAAGGCATAGT